>RFGQ01000493.1 GCA_003695865.1 Gemmatimonadota bacterium
GGCGGTGCTCGACGTGGCCGTGGGGGATCCGGGCCGCGTTTGGGCGGCGTCGGACCAGGGGCTGGCGCGGTTCGTCGGCGACGGCTGGCGGATGGTCGAGCAGACGGAGGGACGCCGTGTGAGTGCGGTATACGCGCGCGGCGACTCCGCCTACTTTGCGACCGAGGCAGGCGTCTTCCTGGCCCGCGCCGACGGAACCGTGCGGGCGCTCCCCGACCTCGCTCACGGGAGCGTGACGGCACTGTCGGTGGGGCCCGACGGGGCTCTCTGGGTGCTCGGACCCGGCCGGCTCGAACGCCGTCCCCCCGGGTCGCCGGCCGCTCCCGTCCGGGCGCAGGGGCTGCCGCTCGACGAACCGTACGCGCTCCACGTCGACTACGAGGGCACCGCGTGGCTGGGCACCGCACAGGGTGCCGCGAAGGTGCTGATGCCGCGCTTTCAGGTGTTCGACACCTCCTCCGGCCTGCCGCACGCCTTCGTACGGGCGCTCGTTCAGGATGCGTCGGGACGCCTGTGGGTGGGCACTCGGGCCGGACTGGCCGTGCGGGATCGCGACGGGCGGTTCGCTCCGGTCGCGCTGGCCGGCGTCACGAAGCCCCGCATCTATGCGCTGGCACCCGCGCCGCACGGGGTGTTGTTGATCGGAACCAGCTCGGGGCTGGTGGAACGTGGCCCCCGCGGCGAGACCCGGGTGTTCGGAGCCGGGGACGGGCTCCCCAATCCCTTCGTGCTGAGCCTGCTTGCCCGCAAGGACGGGACCGTGTGGGTGGGCACGCGGACCGGGCTCGCGATCTGGGATGACGGGAGGGTGCGCGCGGCGCCCGAGGCGTTGCAGCGGGCCGGGCGGAGGGGTGCGGTGCGCATGGTCGAGGATGCGCGCGGCCGGGTGTGGATCGGGCTCGCCCGCGGCGGCCTGGCGATCGTCGATGGAGACTCGGTCGCGCTGTTCGGAAAAGCGCAGGGCGTGACCGACCAGGCGGTGTGGGACCTGGCCGTCGACGGTGACGCCGTGTGGGTGGGCACGAACGGAGACGGCGCCGTGCGGGTGACCGACCGCGGCACGGAGTCGTTCGGCCGCGAGCACGGTCTGCTGAACGAGTTCGTATGGCAGGTGCTGGTCGACCGCCACGGGCACACCTGGTTCTACACCAACCAGGGCCTCTACCTGAGGGCCGGGGACCGCTGGACCTCGTTCGGGCCCGAGAGCGGGCTCACCGAACTCGAGGGATCGGCGACGGCAGCCCTCGAGGATGCCGAGGGCCGTCTCTGGTTCGGAACGGCGGCAGGGCTGTTCGCCTTCGATCCCGCGACCGACGACGGAGCACGGCCGAGCGTGCCCTTCCACGTAGCCTCCATCACCGTCGACGGCGCCGAGGTCGACCCCGGACGGGTCTGGCTCGGGCCCGACCCGGGCGAGGTCCTGATCCGGCTCGCGGCGCTCACCTACCGCGACGAGCGGGGCCTTCGCTTCCGGTATCGGGTCGCGAACCGAGGCGGCATCTGGTCGCCGCCCTCTCCCGCCCGCACGTTCAGGCTGCTCAACCTCGCGCCCGGGCGACACGACCTCGAGTTCCGCGTCGAAGACTGGAGTGGGCGGGTCGTGGCCCCGGTCGTGCGGACCACCCTCGAGGTGCGGCCGACGCTCGCCGAGTCTCCCGCAGCGCGGTCGCTTGCGGCCGCGATGATCCTGTCGCTGGTCCTCCTGACGGTGCGGATGCGGACCCGTGCCCTGCGCGCCCGCGCGGCCGCGTTCGAGCGGGAGGTGCGGGAACGCACGCGGGAGCTGAGCGATAAGAACGCGGAGCTCGACGCCCAGCGGGCGGAGCTCGAAGCGACCGTGCGCGAGCTGCGCGACACCCGCGCGGAGCTGCTCGAACTGGGCCACCGGGCGGGTATGGCCGACACGGCCACCGCGGTCCTTCACAACGTGGGGAACCTGCTCAACAGCGTGCAGACCTCGGTCGGTCGGATCGACGCACTGCTGGCCGAGTCGAACGTCGCGAGGCTGTGCAGGGCCAACGAACTCCTGCGCCCCAACCTGGAGCGTCTCGGGGCGTTCTTCTCCGAGCCCGCGGGCGCGAAACTCGCCTGCTACTACCTCGGTGTCGAAGACGCGCTGCTCGCGGAACGCGACCGCTTGCGCGCGGAGGCTCAGCGGGCGCTTGCCAAGACCGGCGCGATCGCCGAAGTGATCGCCGACCAGCAGCGGGTGGCGCGCCACCCCTCCGTGCCCGAGGACTGCGACGCTCGGGCCATCGTCGAGGAAGCGGTCGACATGGTCGACGCCGAACTCGACCGCCACGGGGTGGTGGTGGAGGTGTGCGCGCCGGGCCCGCTCCCGCCCGTGCGGGTGGTGCGCATCCAGGTGCTGCACGTGTTCATCAACCTGCTCAAGAACGCCGCCGAGGCGCTCACCGAGTGCGGGCGCGAGGACGGCCGGGTTCGCATCGTGCTGGAGCAGGCCGCCGACAGGGTACGTGTCCTGGTGACCGACAACGGGTGCGGGATCGACCCCTCGCTGCACGCCCGCGTGTTCGAACAGTGCTTCACGACGAAAGAAGGCGGGAACGGATTCGGTCTGCACAGCTGCGCGAACTATCTGCGACCCATGGGGGGAGAGATCCGGCTGGCATGGAGCGCTCCCGGAGAGGGCACGACGTTCGAGGTGACCCTGCCGCTCTCTGAGGAGGGGGAGGACCCGCAACGGGAGCCGCCCGGCGCCCTCCGTCCCGGGATGGACGATGCGGCGAGGCGGAGGGGCGCGGGGGCGGGCTTGGGCCCCTAGGTCGGACGGGTTCCGCAACGCGGGTGGCGCGCAGCGCCGCCCGGCGGGTGCGAGGGCCGCCC
>RFGQ01000494.1 GCA_003695865.1 Gemmatimonadota bacterium
AGCGGGCGGTACGCTCGTCGCGGTGGACGCCGGCGCACGGGCGCTTCTCGATGCGGTCGGCGTGGAGGCGCGCCGTGCGGAGAGCGACGAGGAGTCGGACCGGGACGAGCGCCTGGCCGAGGCGCTCAAGGGCCGGGAGGCACGCACGCTGGAGCGTTGGGAGGCACAGGTGCCGGGCACGATCCTGCCGGTCCGCCTCGACCCGGCGCATCCCCTCGCCTTCGGAGCGGGGGCGGCCGGCGACCCGTCGCGCATGTACGTGCTGTCGGGCGGGAACGGGTTCGAACCCGACGCAGGGTTCGAGACGGTCGCGTATTTTCCGGAGGACCTCCACAAGGTCAGCGGGGTCATTTCCGACGAGAACCTCGAGCGGCTGGACCGGAGCGCCTGGCTGGTCGAGAAGCGACTGGGTGGCGGCCGCGTGGTGCTGTTCGCGGACGATCCCCTGTTCCGCATGTTCTGGCGCTCGGCGTTCCAGCTTTACGTGAACGCGCTGCTGCTCGCGCCGGCGTTCTGAGCGGCGGCGCCCGGGGCGGGCGGGAGGCGTCGGGATCACCCGCCCCCCCGGCGGTGCACCCCTCGCGCGGGGTACGTGAAGGGCTGCGCGGCCCCGCAACGGACGCGGCTCCTGTGGGGCGGCGAACGCAACAGACGCACTTAGCAGGAGGAGGCGACGGCATGAGAGCGTGGGCTCGGGCGGCACCGCTCGTCGCGCTGCTGGCGTGGGCCTGCGCGGTCAACCCCGCCACGGGCCGCCGACAACTCGTGCTCTTCGGCGAGGATCGCGAGATCGCCATGGGCCGCGAGGCGGACCGCGCGTTCGCCGCACAGCTCGGCGAGGTCGACGCCCCCGAGCTCACCGCCTACGTCCGTGATCTCGGCCTTCGCCTCGCCGCGGTGTCGGAGCGGCCCGACCTGCCTTGGTCGGTCCGGGTGCTCGACGATCCCACGGTGAACGCATTCGCGTTGCCCGGAGGCTTCCTTTTCGTGACGCGGGGTCTGCTCGCCTCGCTCGATTCCGAAGCCGAGCTCGCCGGCGTCCTGGGGCATGAAATCGGCCACGTGACCGCGCGCCATTCCGCCGAGCGGCTGTCACGCCAGCAGCTCCAGTCGCTGGGCCTGGGTCTCGGGATGGTGCTCTCGACCGACCTGCGGCGCGTGGGCGACCTGGTGTCGACGGGCCTCGCCCTGGTGGACCTGCGCTTCTCGAGGGGGGACGAACTCGAGGCCGACCACCTCGGAGCCCGCTACATGGCCCGGGCCGGGTAC
>RFGQ01000495.1 GCA_003695865.1 Gemmatimonadota bacterium
GACAACGTGTTCTGCGCCGGGGCGAACATCCGCATGCTGGCGGGCGCGAGCCACGCCCACAAGGTCAATTTCTGCAAGTTCACCAACGAGACCCGCAACACCTACGAGGCCGCGGGCGCCGAGAGCGGGCAGTATTACATCTGCGCCGTCAGGGGCTCCTGCGCCGGCGGCGGCTACGAGCTGGCGCTGGCCTGCGACCACATCATCCTGGCCGACGACGGCTCTTCCTCGGTCGCGCTGCCGGAGGTTCCGCTGCTGGCGGTGCTGCCCGGCACCGGCGGGCTGACGCGCGTCACCGACAAGCGCAAGATGCGCCGCGACCGGGCGGACGTGTTCTGCACGCTGGAGGAAGGCGTGCGCGGCCAGCGCGCGCGCGACTGGCGGCTGGTCGACGACGTGGTGAAGAATTCGGAATTCGAGGAGACGGTCGCCCGCCGCGCCGCCGAATACGCGGCCCGCTCGCACCGCCCCTCGGACGCCGAGGGCGTGAAGCTCGGCCCGCTCGACCGGACCTTCGGCGAAGACGGCTCCGTCTCCTATTCGCTGGTGGAGATCGCGGTGGACCGGCCCGGGCGCACGGCCACGATCACCCTGAAAGGCCCCGACGCCCCCGCCCCGGCCGACATGGACGCCTTTCAGGCCGAGGGCGACCAGGCCTACATGCTGCGCCTGGCGCGGGAGCTCGACGACGCCATCCTGCATCTGCGCCTCAACGAGCGCGAAGCCGGGCTCCTGATCTTCCGCTCGCAGGGCGACCCGGAGGCGCTTCTGGCCCATGAGGCGCTGCTTCGCGCCAACGCCGACCACTGGCTGGCCAACGAGGTGCTGCTCTACTGGAAGCGGGTCCTGAAGCGCATCGACGTGACTTCGCGCTCGATGGCGGCGCTGGTGGAGCACGGCTCCTGCTTCGCCGGGGTGCTGGCGGAAATCCTGTTCGCCGTCGACCGCAGTTACATGATGGAGGACGAGTTCGAGGGCGACAATCGGCCGATGGCCGCGATCACCCTGTCGGAGGCCAATTTCGGCCCGATGCCGATGGCGAACGGGCTGACGCGGCTGGAGACCCGCTTTCTCGGCGAGCCGGACAAGGTGGAGGCGGCGCGGGAGCGCATCGGTGAGAGGCTGGAGGCCGCGGAGGCCGACGAGGCCGGGCTCGTCACC
>RFGQ01000496.1 GCA_003695865.1 Gemmatimonadota bacterium
GTGCGGGGCCTCGAGATCGATGGGCGCGGGCGGGTGTGGGCGGCGACCCTGAACGGCCTCTACCGGGCGCCTTCACCCGACGCGGCGTTCGCGCGGGTGCGGGTGTGGCCGCCGGGCGGCGCTTCGCCCGGCGAGGACTACGTGACCGTGTTCGAGGACGGCAGCCGGCGGATATGGGTGGGGTCGTACGGGGGTGGACTGCTGGCGTACGACGAGGATCGTGACCGCTTCCGGGCCTATCGGCACGACCCGGCCGTCGCCGTGAGCCTGTCCGACGACCGCGTCTTCCGCATCTACGAAGACCGCTCCGGACTGCTGTGGGTGGGCACGTGGAACGGCGGCCTGAACCTGGCCGACCCGAGCGGAGGCGCGTTCGGTCTGATCCGGCACAATCCCGCGGATCCGGGCTCCCTCCCCCACAACGACGTGACCGAAGTGCTGGTGGAGGGCGAAGACGAGGTGCTGGTCGGTCTGTACGAGCGCGGCGTGGCGCGCGTGGACGTGCGCACGGGCCGCGCGCGCCTGCTGGCGGACCCCGTCCTCTCGCCGCCCGAGCGCTCCGCCGCGATCTACCGTCTCGCCCGCGCGCGCGACGGCCGGCTGCTGGTGGGCACGCTCTTCCGCGGGCTCGCCGTCGGCCGGCCCGGGGCGATGCGGCTCTATCGTCACGACCCGGCCGACTCCACCTCGCTCCCCGACGACCGCGTGCAGGCGCTCGCGGTGGAGCGCGACGGAACGGCGTGGGTGGGCACCGTCGGCGGGCTGGCCTCGTTCGACCCGGGCAGCGGGCGTTTCGTGCGCCACCGCTCGTTGCGCGGCGAACCGTGGACGCCGTCGGGCGACAACATCCAGGTGCTCTACGCCGACGCGATGGGCCGCCTGTGGGTCGGTACCGACCAGGGACTCGATCGCTACGAGGGCGAGGGCCGCTTTCGCCGTCTGACCCGCGCCGCGGGCGCCCCCGACAATCCCGTGCGCTCGATCCTGCTGGCGTCGGACGGCACGCTGTGGGTGGGTACCACCTCCGAGGGGCTCTACCAGGTGAGGAGCGCCGACGGCTTCCGGCGCGACTTCCGCGTGACGCGGCTGCCCGTAGATCTGCTGCCGAGTCCCTATATCGCCGGGCTCGAGGAGGACCGTTACGGGCGCGTATGGGCGTCGACCAAGCACGGGCTCCACCGGATCGACCCCGCCACCCTGGCCGTGGAGAGCTGGTTCGAGGAGCAGGGACTGCAGGGCGACGCGTTCACCTCGGGGTCGCACGCGCGCCTGCAGGACGGCCGTCTGCTCTTCGGCGGCGGCGGTGGACTCACCGTGGTCGACCCGGCCGAGCCGATCCCCCCGGGCGATCCGCCGGCCGCGGTCATATCGAGCGTGCGCGTGGGTACCGGATCCAAGCGGTTCGGCATGGCGGCCGGCGCGGCGCCCCTGCAGCTCACGCACGACCACGGCCTCGTGTGGGTGGAGTTCGCCGTGCTCGACTTCCGCCCACCGCGCGACTACCGCTTCGAGTATCGGCTCTCGCCGGACGACCCCTGGCAGCCGGTAGAGAGCGGCGCCGCACTGACGTTCGCGCGGCTCGCTCCCGGCCGGTACACGCTGACGGTGCGGGGCCGGAACCGCGCCGGAGTCGTCAGCCATGCGGCTGCGCTGCCGCTCGCCGTGACCCCTCCGTTCTGGGCGACCTGGCCGTTCCGTCTGCTCGTGGCAGCCCTGCTGCTGGGCGGAGGTGGGACGCTGAACGGGCTGCGCACACGGCGAATGCGGGAGCGCGCGCTCGAGCTGGCGCGCACCAATCGGGCCCTGGAGGAGCAGATACTGGAACGCCGGGCGGCCGAGGCGGCGCGGGCCGACCTGCAGGAACAGCTCCGGCACTCGGAACGGCTGAAGGCGGTGGGCCAGCTCACCGGGGGGCTCGCCCACGACTTCAACAATCTGCTCACGGTGATTCTCGGGAATCTGGAACTTGCGCTGCAGGCGGTGGACGATCCGCGGTTGCGGAGCCTGCTCGAAGAGGTTCAGACCGCGGGCGAGCGGGGCGCCGACCTCACCCGCCAGCTCCTGGCCTTCGGGCGCCGCCAGTCCCTGCGTCCGCTCACGGTCGATCCGGCGGAGCTCGTCGCACGGATGTCGAGTCTGCTCAAACGGACGTTGGGCGAGGCCTACGAGATCGAGGTCGACCTGAGCGGACAACACGTGCAGTGCCGCGTGGATCCGGGTGCCCTCGAGAACGCGGTGCTGAACCTGGTCCTCAACGCACGCGATGCGATGCCCGGGGGCGGCCGCGTGGTGCTGCGCGTGCACCGCGCCCGCCTGGAAGGCGACCGGGCGCGGGCGCTCGACGCACCGGAGGGTGACTACGCCTGTATCGAGGTCGCCGACAGCGGTTCGGGGATCGACGCCGAGGCGATCGACCGCATCTTCGAGCCCTTCTTCTCAACGAAAGAGGTGGGCAAGGGCACCGGGCTCGGCCTGTCGATGGTGTACGGCTTCGTGCGCCAGTCGGGGGGCACGGTGGACGTGGAGTCGGAGGTGGGTGTGGGTACGCAGGTGCGCCTGTATTTCCCCTTGGCCGCCGGGGAGGGTGCCGCCGCCCCGCCGGTCGAGCCTTCCGCGGCGGTGCCGGCGGGACGCGGCGAGCGGGTGCTGGTCGTGGAGGACGAAGACGACGTGCGCCGGCTCGCCGTACGCGTGCTCGACGGCCTGGGGTACGTGTGCCTGGAGGCCGGAGACGCCGCGCAGGCCGAGGCGCTGCTCGAGGAGCACCGCGTGGACGTCGTGCTGAGCGACGTGGTGTTGCCCGGCGGGCGGAGCGGCGTGGACCTGGCGGAGCAGATCGCCCGCCGCTGGCCCGACGTGGCCGTGGTGCTGACCTCGGGCTACGCCGACGGGATGAGCGCCGAACGGGTCGGAGGCGCCGCGCACGCGCTGCTCGACAAGCCGTACGCGCGCGAGACCCTCGCCCGGGCGGTGCGCGATGCGCTCGACCGGCCAGGGGGCGGGGCCGGGGGTGCAGCCGGGCCCGAGCGCTGACCCCCGGTCCCGCCCGGCGGTGCGCTCACCGCATCAGTGGCGGTGGCGCCGCCGTCCCCGCCGCTCTCCGCTGCGGTCGCCGAAGCCGATCGACACGCCGATCCTGAACGTCGCCAGGTTGGCTTCGCTGCGGATGGGGAACAGGGTCACGCTTCCGTCGGGGTTGTCGACGATATCGCCCTCGGTGAGGTACTCGACCTCGCCGTTGCCGTGGTATTCACCCCCGATGTCGAGCGCGACGGGGTGATCGCCGCCCGACAGGCGTACACGCACGCCGCCGCCTGCGCGCCACTGCAGCACCGCGTCGTCGAAGTTGACCGTGTTCGCGAAGTCGTCGAAGTCCGAGCTGCCGCGCAGAGAACTCGTGGTCGCGAAGTATCCCAGGCCCACGGCCGCGAAGGCGTAGGGCCGCAGCACCGGGCTGGGCACCTCGATCTCGGGGCCGAGTCCCAGATAGAAGATGTTGTTGCGCGTGGTCAGATCGAACGCGAGCCGGCACGAGAACTGGCTGCAGAACGTGAAGCGCTCGTTCCCGTAGTTGATGAAGCCCAGGTCGGTCCGCAGGCTCACCCAACTCGACGGGTCGGGCTGCCAGCGGCCGGTGAGCTGAACGCCGAAGCCCTCGTCGACGTAGGTGGCGAACTCCCCCCGCGGGTCCGCCGCGACGAAGGCGAGCTCCAGGTAGCCGCGGGCGCCGCCGTCCCCCCTCTGGGCCGCGACCGGCGACGCACTGATGGTCAACGCGATCAGCCCGGCGAGCACGTGTGAACGGTGCATGATCCCCTCCCTTCCGTCGAGTCGTCTCTGTGGGCAGCATGCTCCGGGCAAGGGTGGTGCCGGGGTGGGGACGGGCGTGTTTCGAACGAGCCTGAAATCATGTCAAGCCATTGTATGGTATTGACTTGCATTAAGTGACGATCGGTCCGCAGGCGCCTTCATACCCGCCCTGCGCCGGAGCGAGGGCGCGTCGGTGTCCTCACCCGGGGACAATGAGCGCGCCGGAACGGATCTCGACCGAAGGAGGCGCCGGCCCGGCGTACGGTCTACGCGTCGCCGCCGGCGCGGGGCAGGCTGCGCACCGCAGCCACGGCGGCAGGAGCCAGGGCGAGCAGCGCGGCCAACAGGAGGCGCACGCGGAACGGGCCGTGCCCCGGGTGGTCCAGAGGCGCAAACAGGATCAGCGCGCTCGCCGGACCGGTGCGGACCGAGGCGTAGACGAAACCACCCCGGGGCGTGTCGAGCCTGCCGAAGGCCGTGAAGTTGGCGGGCGGGGCGCGCAGCTCGGCGATTCGCTCGTCCGCGTCGGGCAGCGTGCTCTCGGCCAGCACCCCCCGCTCGATCCGCGCGGCGGGGCGGCCGCTGAGTTCGGCGGCGAGCTCCGCCGAACCCACACGCCCGACCGCACGCAGCAGCCCGAGGGAGCGCGACAGCTCCATACGCGTCGCCTCGAGCGCCTCGCCGGTCCAGGCACGGTCCTCGGCGCCGAGGAACGTCAGACCCGCGAAGACGGGCACGAGCACCACGAGCAGGCGCTGAAAGGTCGGGCCGCCGGCCGGACCGCGGGGCGCCGCCGGGGTGTCGGCCGCGCTCACGGTCCACGCGGCCGTGAGCGCGAGCACGCCCATCATGGCGAGTACGACGAACGGAAGGAGAAGGCTCGCGGGCCGGAGCGCGCGCTCGACCGGGACGGTCAGCAACGCGACGGCGGGCGGCCTGCCCGAGGCAGGGGGCGCCGTAAGGACCGATGGCGCGGGCCCGAACCCCTCGAGTGGCACGGGCGCCTCTGCGGCCAGGGCCAGCAGAGAGTCGGGCAGGGCATCGGGGCCCGCGTCTCCGGCCGTGAGCGCTCGCCGCCCTCGCAGATAGAGCGAGACCCCGTACGGCGCGACGGCGGGCAGCGCACGGAAGAGGCCGGGCAGGAAGGGGGCGGTGGCGCTTAGCACGGAGTCGGGCGTCGGACCCGGGCCCACGACGCTCAGCTGCAGCCCGCGCTCCCCACGGCCGAGACCGGCGAGCGTGTCGCCCCCGGCGGCCCGCCGCAGCGTCTCGGGCGCGTCCGGGGCGAGGGGGAGGGCCCGTGCGTGGGTGAGCAGACTGTCGCGCGCCTCGGCCAGGTCCCGGGCCAGCAGGCGCGTCGCAGTCTGTGCGACCGCGACGTGGACGGAGGTCTCCAGGCGCGCGGTGCCGTCGCGCCACGCCCACAGCCCGGCGGCCGCGCTGAGCCCAACGGGCACGACCACCCAGGCGACGAAACGGGCCACGACCCCGCGGCGGCTCTGCATAGAAGGGACGCTCATGCGCCGGGAACGGGGCGCGGGTCGATTGTGTAAGTGCCTTGCGCAGGATACATTTAGCCGCTCCGTTCGGATTTTCGGACGACCGTTCGACAGGAGGTTCCGTGAGCGATTCCGTGGCCATCGACGCGCGCCGTATCCTGCTGCGGTACGGCGCCCCGATCAGCACCCTGGATCGGGTCGACGAGCAGGACCAGATCCGTTTCGCCCGCATCATCGCCCGCACGGCGCTGCCCGAGCGGCAGAAGCGCTTGCGCGAGCTCCTGCGGGAGGGTGGCTACCTGGAGGCCGCCGAAGCCTGATTCCGGCGCCGGTCCCTCGGCGATCGCTCGCGTTCGCATCATTCCGCTTCCGCACCGCCGGCGAGCCACTCCAGGGCCCGTCGGCGGTCGAGTATCAACTGAGTTCGCAGGACGCCGGCCTCCGCGGCCGCGGCCCGAAGGTCGGGCGCCTCCTCGCCGTCCACCCACACGCCCGCGACGCGTCCGGAAGGTCGCTCTTCGATCACGAGGTTGAGCGGTGTGGCCCCCGCCACCTGTTCGACCTCGAACCTAGTCCGGCGTCCCTCCCGCTGACAGGAGAAGGCCACGCGCGCGTGGCCCACGACGATCCCCTCCAGGGTGAATCGGTCGACCGCGGCGGGCAGCGCGGGCGCGAGGA
>RFGQ01000497.1 GCA_003695865.1 Gemmatimonadota bacterium
AATCGCGCGTCTTGGGCACCGGGGTGCTGGCGCGGGCGCTCGCGGGGCTCGACCGACCGCCGCCCGTGCTCGTGAGCGCCTCGGCCGTAGGCTACTACGGCGACCGCGGCAACGAGATCTGCACCGAGGAGTCGGGCCCCGGGAAAGGCTTTCTGGCGGAGGTCGTGAAGGCCTGGGAAGCGGCGGCCGCTCCGGCCGCGCGCGCCGGCATTCGCGTCGTGAACGCCCGGATCGGCGTGGTCCTGTCCGCGGCCGGTGGCGCGCTGGCACAGATGCTGCTGCCGTTCCAGATCGGCATCGGGGGACGCCTGGGGGGCGGCAAGCAGTACGTGAGCTGGGTCGACGCCGACGACGTGCTGGGGCTGCTGCTGCACGCCGTGCGCACCCCGGGCATGCGGGGGCCGATGAACGTGACGGCGCCGCTGCCCGTGACGAACGCCGTGTTCACGAACACGCTCGGCCGGGTGCTCGGGCGGCCCACGGTCGTGCCCGTCCCCGGGTTCGCCCTCAAGGCCCTGTTCGGGGAGATGGCCACCGAACTGCTGCTGCACGGGCAGCGGGTGCGCCCGGCCTACGCCGAGGCCTCGGGGTACGAGTTCCTGTTTTCGACCCTCGAAGACTCGCTCCGCTTCCAGCTCGGGCGGGAGCGTCCCGAAGGTGCCGACGCCGCCTGACCGGCGCGGGGGGGCTCCGGTGCCCGGGGTCAGGCGTCGGACTGCAGGATACGGCCGTCCTCGTCGAGCGGCGGGTAGGGGGCTCCCGTCGCGCGGAGCTCCCGCGCCCGCCGCGGATGGGCCCACTCGAACAGAGTGCGCTCGAACGTCTCCGGATCGAGGCGAGGACTGTCGTAGAAGCCTGCCGCTTCGCGTTGGCGCGCCGCTTCGAACAGTACGAGGGCCGTCGCGACCGAGACGTTGAGCGACTGGACCATTCCGCGCATCGGTATCACGATGCGCTCGTCGGCGCCTGCCAGGGCCTCGGCCGAGAGACCATGGAGTTCGGCCCCCACCATCACGGCCACCGGCTCCGTGTAGTCCACGTCACGGTAGTCCCTCGCACCCACCCCGGGATGGGCGGCTAGAACACGGAAGCCCCGCTCCCGAAGATGCGTCAGGGCCGCCCCCGTGTCCGCGTGCCTGCGCACCGGCACCCACTTGGCCGTCCCCGCCGAGGTGTGGAAGCTGATGTCCAGGCCCCCGTCGGTCGGGACCGCGTGGGCCTCGAAGACCCCTACAGCGTCGGCGTTGCGGAGGATGGCCGAGAGGTTGTGCGCCTTGTGCACGTGCTCCATGAGCACGGTGAGGTCGGGCTGGCGGCGGGCCAGCGTGGTGCGCAGCCGACGGAAACGCTCCGGGGTCGGCATCAGGAGGCGGCCCGGAGGACTGTGGTCCTCGGATCGGGGCAGCCGCCCCCGAACCACTCGGCCAGGTGGCGCAGACCCCGCTCGAGCGAGATCTGCGGCGTGAAGGCGAGCACGCTTCGCGCCCGTTCGTGCGAGAATCGGCGGCGGCCCAGGAGCGGTGTGGAGCGGCGACTCCCCCGCACCAGCCGGTGGCCGTACTCGAGCGCTGCCCGCACCAGCAGGTCGAGGGGCTCGGGAAGAGCGTAGGCACGTAGGCCGGCGGCCTGCGCCACCCCGCGAGCGAAGTCGGCGAGGCGCACGGTCTCGTGACCGAAGTGCAGCGTCTCACCGGTGGCCGACGGGGCGCTCGCCGCCAGGAGCAGTCCGCGAGCGACGTCGTCCACGTGGATCACGTCGATTTCGGCGTTGCCCCCCGGCACCACGGGCAGCCGGCGCAGGCGCGCGACCCAGTCGAGCACCCAGGCGCGCCCCCCGGGGCCGTAGACGTTCGTGGGGCGCACGACGGTAAGCCCGGGAGCCTCGCCAGCCTCCGAGAGCTCCCGGAGCGCACACTCGCCCTCGTACTTGGTGCGGCTGTACGCGTTGAGGCGCTCGATGCCGGTGGGCGTCACCTCCTCGGTGATGAGCCCGTCCGGGGCTACGGTTTCGGCGTACACCGAGATCGTGCTCACGTAGACCAGGCGCCCGACCCCGGCTGCGGCGGCGGTCCGCGCGAGCAGGACCGAAGCCTCGACGTTCACGCTGCGGCTCGCGGTCAGATCATCCTTGCCCCTCCGCGCCGCCAGGTGGAGCACCGCGTCCGCCCCTGCCACCAGTCGCTCCAGCGCGGCTTCGTCGGACAGCGATCCGATCACGACCTCGTGTCCGCGCGCCCGCCACAGCCCGGCGCGTTCGTCGTCCCTGCGGAACAGCCCGCGCAAGCGCATTCCCGGGCCCACGAGGCGCTGAACCGCGGCGGCGATGAATCCGCCGGCGCCGGTGACCGCAAGGGTACGCCCGGGCGCGCCTCGCGGGCTCGCGGCCGGGCCCGGATTCCGGGGCGCGGACCCGCCGTTCATCCCGTCGCCACCCGCGGCCGCGTCAGGCCGTAGCGGTCGGACAGGGCGTTGCCGAACACCCCGTCGGGGTCGAACCGGGCACGCGCCTCCCGGAAGG
>RFGQ01000498.1 GCA_003695865.1 Gemmatimonadota bacterium
CTCCCGTTCGATGCGGTCCGGCCCACCCCCCGCCCTCGCCTGCCGCCCCAGGCCGATGTCGACCGGGGCGTCGAGCAGCAGGTAGAGGTCGGGCACGAGTCCGCCTGTCGCGAAGCGGTCGATCGCCATCACGGCGTCGAGGTCGAGCTCGCGCCCGTAGCCCTGGTAGGCGTAGGTGGAGAGGCTGAAGCGGTCGGCCACCACCCACGCGCCGCGAGCCAGCGCCGGCCGCACGATGTCGCGGACGAACGCGGCGCGGGCGGCCGTGTAGAGCAGCAGTTCGGTCTCGGGTGGAACGTCGAGGTCGGGGCGATCCTGCACCACCGTGCGGATCGCCTCGCCCACCGCGGTGCCGCCCGGTTCACGCGCGAACACGTGGTCCAGGCCGAGCGCCTCGAGCCACGCGCAGAGCATCCGGCCCTGCGTCGACTTTCCCGTGCCCTCGACGCCCTCGAGGACCACGAAGCGCCCCGTCTTCATCGCCCGCTCCGCAGCGGCCGGCGGTGCGGGCGCCCCGGGGGCCCGGCGCCCCCGGGGTCACGCCGCATGCCCCGGCTCACTCGTAGTATTCGAGCCCGAGGTGCGTGATCGGCTCCTCGCCACCCATCCAGCGCAGCGTGTTCTTGAGCTTGCGATGCTGGATGAACAGGTCGTGCTCCGGGTAGAGCCCCTCGGCGGTCTGGGGACTCTTGAAGTAGAACGAGAGCCACTCCTGGATGCCGTTCATCCCGGCGCGATGCGCCAGGTCCAGGAAGATGGCCAGATCGAGCACGATGGGCGCGGCCAGGATCGAGTCCTTGCAGAGGAAGTCGACCTTGATCTGCATCGGGTATCCGAGCCACCCGAAGATGTCGATGTTGTCCCAACCCTCCTTGTCGTCCCCACGCGGCGGGTAGTAGTTGATCCGCACCTTGTGGTAGATGTCGCCGTAGAGGTCGCCGTACATCTTCGGCTGGAGGATGTGCTCGAGCACGCCGAGCTTCGACTCCTCCTTGGTCTTGAACGAGGCCGGATCGTCGAGCACCTCGCCGTCCCGGTTGCCCAGGATGTTCGTGCTGAACCACCCGCGCAGACCGAGCATACGCGCCTTGAAGGCGGGCGCCAGCACGGTCTTCATCAGCGTCTGGCCCGTCTTGAAGTCCTTGCCGCAGATGGGCACGCCGCGCTCGATGGCGGCCTGCTCGAGCGCGGGGATGTCGGCCGAGAGGTTGGGCGCGCCGTTGGCGTAGGGCACACCCTCCATGATCGCCGCGTACGCGTAGAGCATGCTCGGCGCGATCGACGGATCGTTCTCTTCCATGGCCTTCTCGAACGCCTCGAGCGTCTGATGCGCCGGGCCCGGCCGCAGGAACACCTCGGTCGAGCCACACCAGACCATGACGACCCGGTCGAGCCCGTGCTCCTGCTTGAAGCGGCGGATGTCCTCGCGGAGCTGCTCGGCGAGCTCCCGCTTGTTCGCGCCCTGCTTCACGTTGGGACCGTCGAGCTTCTTGACGTAGTCGGTGTCGAACACCGCCGGCATCGGCTCGATCGCCCGCAGTTCGTCGGCGATCGGCTCGAGGTCTTCCCGCTTCAGCACGCCGGCCTTCAGCGCGCTCTCGTAGGCGTTGTCGGGGATGGGATCCCAGGCGCCGAAGACGAGGTCGTCGAGCGAGGCCAGATCCAGGAATTCCTTGATGAGCGGCGCGCGCGCGTCGGTGCGCTTGCCCAGGCGGATGGTCTGCATCTGCGTCAGGCTGCCGATCGGCTTGGCCAGCCCCTTCCGCACCGCGAGCACGCCCGCGATCATCGTCGTCGCCACCGCGCCCAGGCCGGGCGTGAGCACGCCCAGCTTGCCCCGGGCGGGGCGAATGTCAGGAGTCTGCTTCACCGTTGTCTTTCTCCTTGATGGAAACCAGTGCCGGGGCGTCGTCCAGCGGAACGCCGGCGGCCTGTCGATAGACCCACACGATGCGATGGATCGCGGTCCAGTTGGTGAGGACCGCGAAGATCACGATGACCCCCGTGAGGACGAGGCCGTCCCACGAGAGCCCGAAGATCAGCGAGCCGAGCCCCAACAGGACCACCCGTTCGGCTCGCTGCATGAGTCCCACGGAGCACTCGAGCCCCAGGGTCTCGGCCTTCGCCCGGGTGTAGCTGATCATGAGCGAACCGGCCATCGCCAGGGCGACCACGTAGATCATGCCCAGGCTGAGCAGGTCCATCTCGTACTGGTTGTAGAGCGAGATGAGGCCCAGATAGACCACGATCTCACTGATGCGGTCGAGCGTGGAGTCGTAGAACGCCCCGAACTTCGACTGAAGCCCCGTGAGCCGCGCCACGCGGCCGTCGAAGATGTCGTGGGCGCCGCCGAGCAGCACGAAGAACCCCGCCGTGCGCACGTGGTCGGTGCCGAAGAGCAGGCCTGCGATCACCGTCATCACGAAGCCGCTCGTCGTGATCGCGTTGGGATGCACGCGACGACGCACGAGCCACTGCGTGATCGGGTCGATGATCGGATAGACCCGGTCTCTCAGATCGTCGAGGTTCTTCGCCATTCTACGCCCCGCCTCCGTGATCCGGCCGGAACGCTACGCCCGGCCGCCCGGTCACGGAAGGATGATGCGGCTCTCCGCCCCGTCCTGGATGCCCTGCTCGATGGTCTGGTTCACCTTCTGCAGGATCTTGTCGAAGTTGGCCTGCGCCGCCACGAGCCGCTGGTAAACGGGACTCGCCTGCAGGCGCGACACCGCGTCTTCATAGGCTTTGCGCGTCTCTTCGGCCGGCTCCTGCTGCGCGCGGAGCGCCTGCGTGATCTCGGCCTCGAGCCGCTCGAGCTCGGTCCGCAGCTCGGCCAGTTCGCGGTCACCGTTCACCGCCTCGATCGCGCGCTTGAGCGCCTGATACTCGTCGGTCCTGCCCAGCCCCTCACCCAGCGACTTCGCCAGCTCCAGCAACCGCTCCATCCCGTTCTCCTCTCGGTCAGACGCCGCCCGCCCCGGGGCCGGCGCAGGCCAGCACCACGCGGTCCCGGCCGTTCAGATCCTGCTCCACACGCACGGCCTCGTAGTGGCCGCAGGAGCGCGCCGCGTCCGCGACCCGCCCCGCCTGCCCCGCGCCCACCTCGAGCGCGAGCAGTCCTTCCGGCCGCAGGTATCGCCAGCCGTCCTGCACGAGCCCGAGCAGCACGGCCAGGCCGCCCTGCTCGGCATAGAGCGCGCGCGCCGGCTCGTGCTCCCGCACCTCGGGCGCCAGCCCGGGCGCCTCTTCGGGCGCCACGTAGGGCGGATTCGACACCACAACGTCGAAGCGCTCGCCCTCGGCCGCGACCTCGAACCCGTCGCCCAGCCGGAACTCGAGCCGGTCCTCCACGCCCAGCGCCCGCGCGTTGTCGCGCGCGAGCGACAGGGCCTCGGCGTCCACGTCGGACGCGACCACGACCCGGAACGGGCCCTCGGTCACCAGCGACAGCGCGATCGCTCCGCTGCCCGTCCCCACGTCGAGCGCCCGCTCGGCCGGCCCCTCGGTGGCCCGGGCCCAGGCGAGCACGTGGTCCACGAGCACCTCGGTCTCGGGGCGCGGCACCAGGCCCCGCCGGTCGGTGCGCAGCTCGAGCTCGCGAAAGCCCGTGCTCCCCACGATGTACTGCAGCGGCTCGCGCCGCCCGCGCCGCAGCAGCAGCGGCTTGAAGGCCGCCAGTTCCTCGTCGGTCAGCGGCCGGTCGTGCTGCAGGTAAAGCTGCAGGCGGTCGACGCCGAGCGCATGCGCGAGCAGGTGCTCGGCGTCGAGCCGCGGCGACTCCACCCCCTTGTCTTCCAGGTAGCCGGCGCTCCACAGCACGAGCTGCATCACCGTCCAGGGCCGGCCCTCCGCGGGCGGGGTCGCGCGGGCCCTCTGCGTGCTCACACGTCCTCCCGCGCGAGCTGCTCTTCCTGGCTCGCCAGGCGCAGCGCGCTCGTGAGCTCGTCGAGGTCACCGTCGAGGACCTCGGCGAGCCGGTAGAGCGTGAGCTTGATGCGGTGGTCCGTCACCCGGTTCTGCGGGAAGTTGTAGGTGCGGATCTTCGCGGAACGGTCGCCCGTACCCACCTGCATCCGCCGCTCACGCGCTCGCTCGGCCTCCTGTTCGGCCAGCATGCGGTCGAGCAGACGGCTGCGCAGCACCCGCAGCGCCTTCGCCTTGTTCTTGTGCTGCGACTTCTCGTCCTGACACGAGACCACGAGCCCGGTGGGCAGGTGCGTGATGCGCACCGCCGAGTCGGTGGTGTTCACCGACTGCCCGCCCGGTCCCGACGAGCGGAACACATCGATCCGCAGGTCCTTGGGATCGATCTCGACGTCGACGTCCTCGGCCTCGGGCAGCACCGCCACGGTCGCGGCCGAGGTGTGGATGCGCCCCTGGCTCTCGGTCTCGGGCACCCGCTGGACGCGGTGCACGCCCGATTCGTAGCGCAGGCGCCCGTAGGCGCCCCGGCCACGCACCAGCAGGATGGCCTCCTTCACGGAACCCGGAATGCCCTCGGAAAGCGACAGCAGCTCCGTGCTCCACCCGTAGCGTTCGGCCGCCCGCTGGTACATGCGCAGCAGGTCCGCGGCGAAGAGTGCGGCCTCGTCCCCGCCCGTGCCCGCGCGGATCTCGACCACCGCCGCCCGGTCGTCGAGCGGGTCACGCGGAGCCAGCAGCTCCCGCGCCGATTCCATCGCCGCTTCGATCCTCGCCTCGAGCGAGGCCGTCTCGGCCTCGGCCAGCACCCGCATCTCGGCATCTTCGGTATCAATAAGCAACTCCCGGGCGCCCTCGAGCTCATCGAGGAGTCCCAGGAGTTCATCCGCGGTGCGCGCGGCGGGCTCGAGTTCGGCCCGCTCCTGCCCGAGCGCCTTCAGCTGCTCGGGGTCCCGCGCGACCTCGGGGTCCGCGAGTCGCCGTTCCACCTCGGCGAAGCGCTCGCGAACGTCACGAAGGCGGTTCCGGAGCCGCTCGTCGATGGGCGAATCCTTCATCGACCGACCGCTCCCGGAACGGCCTCAGGAACCCTTGTTCTGGTACTTCTTCTGGAAGCGCTCGACGCGGCCCGCGGTGTCGACCAGACGCTGCTTGCCCGTGTAGAACGGATGGCAGTTCGAGCAGATTTCGACGTGGATCTCGGCCTGCGTCGACATCGTCTCGAACGTGTTGCCACACGCGCACACGACCCGAGTCGGCATGTATTCGGGGTGGATGCCCTGCTTCATGATCCTCTCCGACGCAACAGAAAACGGGCCGCTCCTCGGCCCGCCCGGCGAGCCGGCCCCTGCGCCCCGTGGGCGAGGACGGCGGCTCCGTAGCCTGGAGAATATAGGCGCGGCCCGAGGGCAGTTCAACCGAGCGGTGGCTGCTCGCTCGGGGGGAGGAGCGACCACGCCAGCGCCAGGTTGACGGGCAGGGCCAGGGCGATGACGAAGCCGTTCACCTGGTCGAAGCCGGGCAGCACCTGGAGCAGAAAACCGCCCGCCGACGCTGCCGCGACCCCCACGGCCACGCGGGCGGCGGCCCGGCGGGCGCGGCCGATGGCGGCGGCCGGCCCCAGTACGGCCAGGGGCAGCGCCAGAGGGGCGAGCTGCAACACGTTCTCGTTGGCCCGCCAGAAGACGTGGTCGGTGAAGACCCACGACAGCACCAGCGCCGTTCCGGCAAGCCCCGCGATCAGACCCCAACCGCCCGCGAGCGCTCCGAGTGCGGCGCGCGCGAAGCGCCCTCCGCGCTCGGCGCGGCGGCGCGCGACCACCACACCCCCAGCGAGTAGCAGGCCGGCGGCCAGGCCCCAGAGCAGGCCGGAGGGGGCGGTCTCAGGCTCGGGCGGCCGCTCGGCGCGCACCACCTCACGGCGCGCTCCGAGCAACGGTCCCCGCGAGCCGTCGTCATGGGTCACCTCGAGGGTCTCCAGGTGCCGCTGGAGGACCGTCGGCAGGAACGACTCCTCCCACGCGCTGAGCGGCCTGTCGCCCGCCCGGCCCACCACGTACTGGATGCCGGCGAACGCCCACGGCACGTCCTGCAACAGTCGCGCGGTGTGCCAGCGGTAGGAGTGCTCGGTGCGGATCGTGTCGAGCCGGGCCCGCAGCGCGCCACCGAGCACGGCGTCGAGCGCGTCGCGCACGCGGGTGGAGCAGTTGTCGCGGTAGTAGTCGTAGCGGTAGAAGCGGTGCTCCGGGGTGTCGGTGCGCCGCAGGTCGTCGTAGAGGCGCTGCCGCTCGGAGGGAGTGAGCAACACGGGTTGCATCCACACGCGGCGGTTCTGCAGCCGGTAGCCGAGGAGTTCGTCGGACAGGTCGCGACCCTGCATCCAGTAGCGCATGCGGCCCTGGACCAGGCGCGTCAGAAAGCTCTCCTGGCGGAAGGAGAACATCCCCCAGTTGTACGAGATATCGGTACCGGCCAGCGTGTCGCGCACGACCAGCGCATTGTGCCCGAATCTCTCCCAGATGGCGTCGCCCGCCTCGGCCGTGAGCAGGAAGACCTGCAGGTGGGCGCCCGGAGGCGGCGGGCCGTCCGCGTCCGTGGCGGTCCGACCCTGAGCCGCGGCCCCGCCCGGCGGAAGCGCGCAGAGCGCCAGAGCGATGCACAGCCGGCCCGCCGCGGCGGCGCTCGCCCGGGCCCGCAGGAGCATCAGAGCCGCACCTCGCCGCCCTCGCGCGCCGAGCGGTAGACCGCCTCGACGAAGGCCATGAGCGCCACCTGCTCCTCGGGAAGCGGCAGGCTGCATTCCCCCGCGACGCTGCGCACGAACTCGTCCAGCAGGCGACGGTACGCGTTCGTGAAGCTGTTCTCGCCGCCTCGCGGCGTGGGCTGCCGGGGTGTGACGTCCACCGGCCGGCCACCCAGCTGCTTGTGCACCTGGAGGGGCGGCAGCGTGCCCGAGCCCTCGGTGCCCATCACCCGCGCGTAGTGCCGGTCGGCTTCGGCGAACAGGCTCCAGCTCACCTCGAAGGAGAACGCGATCCCGTCGCGCGACGTTGCGAGCACGGTTGCGCCGTCCTCGATACCGTTCCGCTCCCCGGTGAGCACGGCCACCACCCGCTCCACCTCCGGGTAGTCCAGCAGCCAGAACGCCAGATCCACGATCTGCACGCCCAGGTCCATGAAGGCGCCACCTCCGGCTTCTTCGGGCTTCTGCCTCCAGGTCCGCCGCACCACCGGCTGCGCCCGCGTGAGCGAGCTGGCCCGCACGGCCGTGATGGTGCCCAGCTCGCCACCCGAGATGAACGCGCGCAGCGCGCCCGCATCCGGGCGGTAGCGATGGTTCATGCCCACGGCCAGACAACGGTCCGCCGCCCGGGCCGCGTCGAGTACGCGCTGCGCGCCCTCGGCCGTGAGCGCCAGGGGACGCTCGACCAGCACGTGCTTGCCCGCCTCGAGCGCCGCGACGGCCAGCGACTCGTGGCGGTTGTTGGGCGCGCAGATCACGACCGCCTCGACGTCGCCGTCGCCCAGAAGCGCGTCGTCGTCGAGCACGCGCGGCACTCCGAAACGAGAGGCCAGCGACTCGGCCTTGAGCCCGTCGGGATCCGCGATCGCCAGCACGTCGACATCGCCGCGTTCGGTGAAGATGGGCAGGTGCACGATCTGAGCGACCGCACCCGCCCCCAGCAGACCCACCCGCACCGGGTCCCGCCCGCCGCTCACGGCGCGCGCGTCTCCCCGGGCGCCAGCGCGCCCCACAGCACGCTGAGCCCGAACCCGAACTGGAAGGAGCGGATGTCGTCCGTCAGGTCGTAGCGCACGTCGCCGTAGAGGCGCAGCCGATCCCGCAGCGGATACTCGAGGCCGCCGTGTACGTCGAGCCCAGCCTGCACGGAGTCGAGCAGGTCCTCGACGAACGTGCCGCTCACGGCCTCACCCGACCCGTTGAGGAAGTGTGCCGACACTCCGGCGCCGAGCGCGCTCAGCACCCCGCCCGGCAGAGACCACACGAACTGGCCGTCGACCGTGACGACGAAGTCGGACCGGTCGATCACGCCCAGGTCGAGTCCGCCCGGCAGCGGCCCCTGTTCCTCGAGCACGGCTGCGAGCCGGTTGGCGAGGCGCGCCACCTCGGCCGCCTCGAGCTGCGACGACCAGTACGTGATGCGCGGCACGATGCGGAAGCCGGGTCCCAGGAATCCCAGGTCAAAGCGCGCCGCCACATAGCCGGTCGACTCGATGTCGCTGGGATGGACCCATCCGCCCTCGACCGAGATCCCGCGGAAGGTCAGGTTCTCGTAGTCGAAGTCCGCCAGTTCCTGCGCGCTCCCGGGCGCAGCGGTCACGAGCAGCAGCCCCGCCGCCAGCACGGCACCCCACGAACGTCCCGTCATTGGCCTGCTCCTCCCTCCATACGTGCACCCCTCACGATGTCTCTTCCACGGCGCCGGCGGCGGATCCACCCCCCGCGACGCCCCCATCCAGCACCTCGACCACACGGCCCACCAGATCGTATTCCAGCACGTCTTCGATCCGCACGCGCACGAGTGAACCCCGTCCCGCTCCCGCCGCGTCGGTCAGATAGGTCACCCCGTCGACGTCGGCGGCCTGGCCCACCGTGCGCGCCAGGGCCTCGTGATCCGGATCGTCGTGCAGCGGCTCGTCCACGAGCGCGTCGAAGGTGCGCCCCACGAGCTCCAGGTTGCGCTCCACCGCGAGCCCACGCTGCACGTCGAGCACCTGCTCGAGCCGCTCGCGCTTGAGCGAGGGCGGCACGGAGTCGGGCATGCTCGCGGCCAACGTGCCGTCCTCCGGAGAGTATGCGAACACGCCCACCCGGTCGAAGCGGACCTCTTCGAGCAGATCGAGCAGGGCGCGGAAATCGTCTTCCGTCTCGCCCGGGAAGCCTACGATCACGGTGGTGCGCAGCGTGAGGTCGGGCACGGCCTCGCGCAGCCAGCGCACGCGCTCGAGGATGGTGGCGCGCCGCTCCGGCCGGCGCATGGCCGCCAGAATGCGGTCACTCCCGTGCTGGAGCGGCATGTCGAGGTAGGGCAGAAGCTGCGGCTCGGCCGCGATGAGCTCGACCAGTTCACGCGTGATCCCCGAGGGATACATGTAGAAGAGCCGGTACCAGGGGACCCCGGTCTCGCGCACAAGGGCGCGCAGCAGGTCGGGGAGCAGCGGCGCCTCGGGATCGCGGCGGCGCAGGTCGCGGCCGTACCAGGTGGTGTCCTGCGAGACGATGTTGATCTCGCGCACGCCCTGGCGCTCCAGCGCCTGCGCCTCGCGCACGAGCTCGTCGAGCGGGGCCGAGCGGTGGAGCCCGCGGAAGGTCGGGATCGCACAGAACGCGCAGGAGTGGTCGCAGCCCTCGCTGATCTTGAGGTACGACGTGTGGCGCGTCTCGGTCGCGAGCACGCGCAGGGGGCGCTCCATCAGCGGCACCGCTTCGGGCTCGGGCAGGTACCCGCGCGCCCGCAGTTCGTCGATGAGCGACCCCATTTCGGCCAGTCCGAGGAAGAGGTCGACCTCGGGAATCTCGGCCGCGAGCTCCTGCTTGTAGCGCTCCACCATGCAGCCCACGGCCACGACCGCAGCCACGTCGCCGCGCTCCTTCAGCTGGCACGCCTCGAGGATCGTTTCGATGGACTGCTCCTTGGCCGCGTCGATGAAGCCGCAGGTGTTCACCACGACCACGTCGACGCCCTCGAGATCGGACGACACACGCGCTCCGTGCCCCACCAGGGCGGCCATCATCTTCTCGGAGTCGACGGTGTTCTTGTCGCAGCCGAGCGTGATGAGCCCGATGCGCGGGCCGTCCTCGGGCCCCAGGGCGTCGAGCTCGAGGCGCACGGCCTCGATGTCGGCGGGCACGCCCGGCCGCACGGGCTCGGGCGCGATCGGAAACACCGGAAGCGCCCGGGTGCGCCCGCTCATCCGCCCTCCACCACCTGCACGCCGGGCGGCGGCGTGAACCGGAAGCGGGCGTCGCCTTCGGGCGGCGCTGGCGCCTCGTCCGAGAGCTCGACCACGCGCTTCGACCCGTTGGCGTCTTCGACGAAGACGCGGCGGACGCGCCCGCTCGCGTCGATCCACAGTTCGGCCGCAACGAACCCCAGGTCGCCGCGGGGCACCAGCCGCACGTGGTCGGCGGGCCCGGCTTCGCCGGTGGAGCCGGTCAGCGTGTCCGCGCCTCGGTACTCGACCTCGAAGCGCCCGCCCGTGTCGAGCAGGAAGGTCCGGTAGGGATCGAACCCGTCGGCCGCCGACGCCGCCGTGAAGCGGAACGCAACCTGGGGA
>RFGQ01000499.1 GCA_003695865.1 Gemmatimonadota bacterium
CCCAGCCGGCCCGCCCCGCATCCTCAGGCCGGAACGCGCCGCGCTTCGCGGAACGAGATGAGCCGCCCGCGTTCCTCGTCCCACAACGCGAGCCGCAGCGTCTTCATCCCGTCCCAGATCGTGATCTTCGTCGCCTGCTGAAGCTCGGGATTCTCTTCGACGACCTTCTTGAGGCGGTAGTTGGGAATGCGCGCGCTCATGTGGTGCACGTGGTGGATGCCGATGTGCGCCGTGATCCACTCGAGCCAGCGGGGGAGCACCAGGTGGGTGCTGCCGTGCAGGCTGGCCTCGAAGTACTCCCAGGCGTCGTGATGATGCCAGTAGGTGTCTTCGAACTGGTGCTGGACGTAGAAGAGCCACACGCCGACCGACGTCGTGATGAGCAGCACGGGCCCGTGGACCAGCAGCAGCGCCTTCAGACCGATCGTGAAGTACGCGACCGTGACGATGCCGGCGAGGGCGGCGTTCGTGTACCAGACGCTCCGCCACGCCTGCTTCCACGACTTCGGGATGTCCCAGGGATAGCGGTGCTTGATCAGGAACAGGAAGATGCCGCCCACCCCGAAGAGCACGAACGGCGAGCGGTAGAGGCGGTAGCGCAGGCGCCCGAGCAGGGGGAGCGCCCGATACTCCTTCACCGTGAGCGTGTCGACGTCGCCGAAGCCGCGGAAGTCGAGGTCGCCCGAGTGCGCGTGGTGATAGGCGTGGGTCTTCCGCCAGTAAGCGTAGGGCGTGAGCGTGAGGACGCCGATGACGGCGCCCACGCGGTCGGCCAGCTTGCGGGAGCGGAAGTAGGAGCCGTGCCCGCAGTCGTGCTGGATCATGAAGAGCCGCATGAGGAAGCCCGCCGTGGGGAAGGCAAGCAGGAGCGTGAGCCAGTAGCCCACGCGCAGGCTCCACACCATCGAGAACCACAGCAGGATGTAGATCGTGGCGGTGCCCAGGAGCTGCCGGAAGCTGCGGGCGTCGTCGGCGCCCATGTAGGGCTTGAGGATGTCCTGCCAGCGCCTGTTGTCCTGCGTGTGCTTCTCTCGATCCACGGCCCTTCCTCCGACTGCGTGTCTGCTGCGTTGTTGCCTCGTCCCGCGCGCCGCCCGAGTCGGCGGCGCCCGATCCTATAGCCCTTCAAGCTACCGGGACCAGCCCACCAGACAATGCCCCGGCCCGATCCGCTGTGCCCGGCTCGAAGGCGCCCAGGGGCGGATTCGCGCCCCGGGCGGGCCTTCGGGCAGGCGCCGGTCCGGGATCAGGCGCCGGACTCCCGGGCGGCATCGCCGCCGAGGTAGCTGCGGCGCGCCCTCTGCAACCAAGCTTCGGACTCCCCCCGCGGAATGCTGAGCGTGCGCCAGTCCTCGCCCGCCGCGTCGCGCGCCAGATGCACGATCTGGCCTACGTGGTAGGCGTAGTGGCTCAGCTGCCGGAGCAGCGCCTGGCGCACCGTGTGCGGCTCGCCGCGGATCGTGACGGTGCGCTCGAGGTCGGCGTCGGCGAGGCTCTCGATCACGCCCAGCACCAGGTTCCAGCCGTGCGCCCACCGCTCCATGAGGGCGGG
>RFGQ01000500.1 GCA_003695865.1 Gemmatimonadota bacterium
CTCGCCCGACCGCTGCTCGTGGCGGCCACGGTCGGCGAGGAGGGCCCCGGCGATCTGCGCGGCGTGAAGCACCTGTTCCGGCCGGGCGGGCCGTGTGAGGCCGTGCACGGGTTCGTATCGGTGGACGGCGCCGGCCTTCGCCGCATCGTGACCCGCGCCGTGGGTTCGCGGCGCTACCGGGTGTGCGTGCGCGGCCGGGGCGGCCACTCGTGGGCGGACTTCGGCACGCCCAACCCGATACACGCGCTCGGCCGCGCGCTCGCCGAACTGGCCGTGGCTCCTCTGCCCTCGGCGCCGCGCGCGACCCTTACGGTGGCCCGCATCGGCGGCGGCACGGCGGTCAACGCCATCCCCATGGAGGCGTGGGCCGAGGTGGACACCCGTTCGGAGGACCCGGCCCACCTGGACGCGCTCGAGGCGCTGGTCCGCGGGGCCTGCGCCCGCGGGGTCGCGGCGGAGCGGGCCGCCGCGCAGGGCGCGCGCGGCGAGCTGGCGCTCGAGATCGAGGTGATGGGCGACCGCCCCGCGGGGGCGACCGACTCCGACCACCCGCTGGTGCGTGCGGCCGAGCGCGCCACGCGGGCGGTGGGCGTCGAGCCCGAGCGGGTGGCCTCGTCCACCGACGCCAACGTGCCCATGGCGCTCGGCCTGCCCGCCGTGACGGTCGGCGGCGGAGGCGAGGCGGGCGGAGCACACACCACTGGCGAGTGGTATAGAAACGCCGGAGGCCCCGAAGGCGTCGTGCGGCTGCTGCTCCTGGTGGCCGCCGTGGCCGGCCGCGACCCGTGGCCCGACGCGAACGCAGAGGCCGCGGCCCCGCGGGTGGCGGCCGGGGAGGACGAACGACGATGAAGGACGACCGTGCGTTCTGGTGCTGGATCGGCTGCGCGCTGGTGGGCGGTGCCCTGGTGTTCACCGACCTGTTCGTCGGTGGAGGCGGCGGGGATCTGGTGGTGGATTGGCGTATCGGCCCCGGCTTCGTCGCCCTGCTCGGCGGTGTGTGGGGAGCCGCGCGCCACCGCCGCCGTCTGCACGCGGCCGACCGGCGCGACGACCACCTGGCCGAACTGGAAGAACGCGAGCTGTTACGCGCGATCGAGGTCGAGCGCGACGGTGCGCGGCTCCCGCCGGAGCAGGAGGCGCGGGTGCGGCCGGGCGTGTCGCGTCAGTCGGAGTCCTGAACCACCTCGGAGTGGTCGGCCACGCGCAGCCGCCCCCGCACCCCCTCGACCCGCGCCTCGGCGCCGATCAGCGAATCGTGCAGATCGGCACCGATGAGCCGTGCGTCCCGCCCCACGATCGTGTCGCGCAGCGACCCGCCCTCGACGCACGCCCCCGCTTCGATCGTCACGTTGGGCCCCAGGGTGCAGCCGCGCACCACCGCCCCCTCTTCGATCCGTACGGGGTCGGCCAGCGTCGTGGCTTCGACCACCGCTTCGGGGTGCACGCCGCCCCGCCCCCGCTCGAGCAGGTGGCGATTGGTCTCGAGCAGCGTCTCGGGCTTGCCGCAGTCGTACCATCCGGCCACGGGCGCCGTGCGGATGCGTGCCCCGTGGTCGATCATGTACTGGAACGCGTCGGTCAGGTAGTACTCGCCCGAGGGCCCGGGATCCGACGCCAGGGTGTGCCGGATGCCCTCGAACAGGAGCCGCCAGTCACGGATGTAGTAGAGCCCGATGTTCGCCAGGCGCGAGATGGGCTCGCTGGGCTTCTCGACGATGCGGCGCATGTCGCCGTGTTCGTCGGTCAGCACCACGCCGTAGCGCTGGTAGTCCTCCACCTCCTTCGCCCAGATGATACCGGCGTGGCCCGGGTCCAGGCGGCGCACCTCGGTCAGATCGGCGTCGAAGAGCGTATCGACGAACAGGATCAGCACCTCGTCGTCGATCCAGGGCTCGGCGAGCGCGACCGCGCCGGCCGTGCCGTCCTGCACTTCCTGCACCACGTAGCGGGCGCGCAGATCGGGGTACGCCTCGGCCAGATACGCCTCGATCGTCTCCCGCAGGTACCCGACCACGAGCACGAGTTCGTCCACGCCGAGCGCGACGAGGTCGTCGAGGATGTACGACATGACCGGCCTGCCGGCCACGCGCAGAAGGGGCTTGGGAGTGTGATGCGTAAGGGGCCTGAGCCGGGTGCCTTTGCCGGCGAGGGGGATGACCGCTTTCATGCGCGTCCGGGCTGAAGACGGAGGGGCCGCTGGGCCCTGCCGGGCCACCGGGCGCCCGAATGATAGGCGGCCGTGGGGGGCCGGTCCACACGCACCGAGGCGCGCGACGGCACGGGCACCTTGCCCCGCGCATGCGCGAGGGGAACACTTCGGCCGGAAGCAGGGTCTTCGACGCGTCCCTGCCCGGGGGCGGCCCCGGGAGCGGGGGCGCGGTTCCCGACCCCGCGTAGGAGGCATCGGAGACGTCATGCACACACCTGCACCTGTTCCGCGTCGATCGGCCCCCCGACGGCCGACGGTCCACGCGCTTGCCCTCGCCGTCGTCGTGGCGGCGGCCCTCGCTTCGGACGTGCGCGCGCAGACTCCTCCGGCAGCGCCCCCCGTGCTCGACGTGACCGGTACCGCCTCGGTCGCGGTGGCGCCCGACCGCGCGCATCTGAGGTTCGCGGTCGAGACCACGGCGGCCACCGCCGCCGCCGCGGCCGAGCAGAACGCGCTCCTCATGCAGGCCGTGCTCGACGCTCTGGCCGGCGCCGAGGTCGAAGGCATGAAGGTCGAGACCCGGGGCTTCAGCCTGACGCCCCGCTACCGGCGCGACCGAGAGGGGAACATGACCGCCGACGGCTACCTCGCGGCGAACACGGTGCGCGTGACAATGCCCGACCTGGACGCAGTGGGCCCGATCATCGACGCCGCGATCCGCGCGGGTGCGAACCGGGTGGACGGGCTTTCGTACTCGTCGACCGAGGCTCCTGCGGCCCGGCTCGAAGCGCTGCGCCGCGCGGTGGCCTCGGCCGAGGCCGAGGCCGAGGCCGTCGCGGGCGCGCTGGGGCTCGAGCTGGGCCCGCCGCTCGAGGTGCGCGTGGCGGGCGCCCCCCGTGCCGCCCCCGAGACGGTCCAGCTC
>RFGQ01000501.1 GCA_003695865.1 Gemmatimonadota bacterium
ACGCCGCCGTGTTCGAGCCGGAGCGCGCCCAGTCCGTCGGCCACGGCCAGGCGCGGCGCGACCGGGCTCATCGGACGGCCTCCCGGTTCACCCACACTTCTGCGGCCGCCCGCACATCGACGAGCGCCGCGCGCGCGGTGGCGAGCGGGCCGATACCGCCACCCCGGTGCACCCGCTCGAGCCCGTTGCGGGAGCGATACGCATAGGCCACCTCGTCGGCGGCCACCGCCAGCGGGTCGTCGAGCGCGAGCGCCTCGTAGCGCACGACGGGCCGTCCGCCGTCCCAGCGGCCCACAAGGCGCGTCGTGCGACCGCCTCGGGCCCGCCGCCTCAGCTCTTCCGGATCGAGCGAACGGACGTCCTCGGAGGGGATCGCGGCAGGCTCGACCGCCCGACCGGTCAGGGCGCCCACGACCACGGCGAGCTTCACGGCGGCGTCCCGTCCGCGCAGGTCGAGCTCGGGGTCGGCCTCGAGCAGGCCGGCCGCGGTGGCGGCCGCCACACCCTCGTCGATCGTGCCGCCCCGCTCGATCGCCTGGATGATGGTCGTGGTCGTCGCGTTCCCGGCGATCCGTACCGCGCGCGTCGAGGCGCGCAGGCCGCGCAGTTCGGCGAGGAGAGCCGCTCCCGCCCCACCCAGCACCGCGTTCACGCCCACCTGTCCCGGATAGCGCCTGAGCCACGCCGGCAGGTGCAGGGCGGGCCCATCCTTCGCCGCGAAAACGAGGTGCGCACCGCGGGCCAGCACGGCGCCCTCCAGAAGCTCACCCCAGCCCGCGCGGTCGAACGACGTGGCCGTCGCGTCGACCACGATGTCGGCCGCCACGTCCCCAAGGGCATGGACGAGGGGGATCGCCCGACCGCCCAGCTCGTCGGCAAGTGCGCCGCCGGCCTGCTTACCGCGGCGAAGCACGTCGGCGCGTAGGTCGGCTTCACGAGCACGGGCCGTGCCCGACGAGTCGCTCACGGCCGCCAGGCGCAGCGACTCCGACTCGAGCAGTTCCACGAGCGCCAGCCCGACGGGTCCGAGCCCGACGACGTGGACGGTGGGGCAGGGCGACGAGCGGCACGCGGCCACGTCTGCGGGTGCCGGCCCGTGCTGCGTCGCTGGCGCCGGGTCGGAGTCCGTCGGCGACGAACCGGTGGTGGCGAACGCGTCGAGCGGTTCACCACGCGGATGGGCCGCGGGGGGGGATGAGGGGGTTGGATCGTTGCGCATCGGTTCCTCCGGGTCGGGGTTGTTCGGGAACCCGGAGTCGACGCGCCGGAGGGGCCGCGAGGGCCGTCTCCAGACTCATCTTCCGGCGACCCACAGGGTCCCCGCTGGATGTGGCACCGTTCCGGAGCCGCGCTGCGCTCCGGAGGTTGCCCCGGCGTCTAAGGGCCAGTTCCCTCGGCCGGTCTCGATGAGTTGGTCCGCAGATCTAATACGCCGAAAGCGAGCGGTCAACGCCGACGCCTTGCAACGCCCCCCACCGCGGGCGCAGCTTTGCCCGATGCCACCCGAATCGCGCCGGGACCCGTCGTCGCGCCGCCCCCGCTACGCAGCCCTCGCGCTCGCGGCGGGCTGGGCCCTGCTGGCACTCTATGCGTGGGTGCGTCTCGACCGCGGCTGGGTGCCCCACGACGAGGGCACGCTCTCGCTCAGCGCCTGGCGGGTACTCGACGGCGCGCTCCCGCACCGCGACTACGCCGAGGTCTACACCGGCGGCCTCGCCTACCTCGACGCGGGGGCCTTCAGGCTGCTGGGTGAGCGCCTGATCGTGCTCCGCTGGGTGCTTTTCGCCGTCTACGTCGCCTGGATTCCCGTGCTCTACGCGGTGCTGCGACGCTTCGCCACCGCACCGCTGGCAGCGCTGGGCGCCGCCCTGGGCGCCCTGTGGAGCGTGCCCTCCTACAGCGCCGCGATGCCGAGCTGGTACAACCTGTTTCTGGCCACGGCCGCGCTGTGGGCACTGCTGCGGGCGATCGAGGTCGGAGGACACCCTGCGGGTGGCGGAACCGCGACGGGCCCGCGCTCGCCGCAAGGGTCGGCGCCGCCTGTGGCCCCGCACCCCGGTCACCCGCCCGGGTCCACGGCGCTGCGCCACCGGCGGTGGTGGCTGTTCGCGGCCGGCGTCTTCAGCGGCCTCTCGATCCTGGTCAAGATCGTGGGGCTCTACCTCGTGGCAGGAGTCGGGCTCGCACTTGCCTTCCACGTCACACTGCGGCCGGACGCCGCTCCGCGAGCTGCCGGCGCGGGCGTGGGCGGGCCGGCTGCGCCCGCAGCGGCCCCCGTCGGCGGACGCCTCTGGGCGGGGCTGCTCACTCTTGGTGCGCTTCTGCTCACCGTCCTCCTGGTGCGCCTCGTCGCGCCCCTCGCCTCTGCGCGCGTGTACGCGCACTTCGTCGCACCCGGCGCAGCGGTCGCGGCGCTGCTCGCTTGGACGGCCTGGCGCACGCGGGCCGCGGCGGTCGGCGAGGGGGCACGGCCCCTGCGGGCTGGGCTCGCCCTCGCGGCTCCCTACGCGCTCGGCCTGGCGCTTCCGCTCGCCGTGTTCCTGGCTCCGTACCTGGCCGCGGGCGCGCTCGGAGCGCTCCGCGACGGTCTGTTCGTGGCGCCCTTCGACCGGCTCACCTCGGCCCGCATGCGGCCGCCGCTCCTGCGCCTCGCCTGGCCGGCGGTCCTCGCCGTCGCGGCCGCCGGCCTGTGGCCCCATCTGCCCCGCCGCTGGCGGTGGGTCGTCGGGGTTTCGGCCGGCGGCACCGCGCTGTGGGCGCTCGCACGGGCCGGTGCAGACTGGCCGACGTATCAGAGGGTGTGGAACTCCATGCGTTGGCTGCCGCCG
>RFGQ01000502.1 GCA_003695865.1 Gemmatimonadota bacterium
ACCCCGAGCTGGCCGCACGCGCGCTCGCCGACGTGGAGGCCGCCGTGGACGCCTTTCACCGTGACGAGCCGCTGCGCCCCGGCCTGCCGGTCGAGCGCCTGCGGGCGCTCGTCCCGCCGGGCGCACCGGCTCGTCTGGTCGACGCCCTGCTCGAGGGCGCGCGTGCGGCCGGGCGGCTCGACGTGCGCGAGGGCGCCGTTCACCGTCCCGACTTCGCGCCGCGCCTCTCCGAGCGACAACGCGCGCTGCGCGAGCGCATCGTCGAGGCCCTCGCGGCGGCAGGTTTGCAGCCGCCCCCCGTGGCCGATCTGCCGAACGGCCTGGGGACCGAACCCGACACCTGGCCGGTGCTCAAGCTGCTCGAACGCGAGGGCGTGGTCGTGCCCCTTGCCGACGACCTCTACGCACATCGCGACGCGCTCGCCGGCGCGGCCCGCGCCGTGGTCGAGGCGCTGGGGGGCCGCGAGGGCCTCGGTCCCACCGACTTTCGCGAGGCACTGCCCGTGTCGAGGCGCCACCTCATGCCCATTCTGGCGCTCTTCGACCGCACGGGCGTGACGCTCAGGGACGGGGAGGGGCGGTCCGTGGCCGACGCGTTGCCTCCCGAGTGGCGCTGAGCGGGGGTGAGGGAGCGTCCGAACGTGTCGGCCGCCGCGAGGCCGTCCCGACCCGCAGCCCGGCCGCACCGGCCCGCGCCCGGACCGTCCCACGTCCACAGCCATCCGTCCCTCCAGGCACCCGGGCACCGGCAGGCAACCGCAGGGGAACTTCCCGCGCCCAAGATGGTCGAAACAGGTGGCGGGTCGGCCGCTGCCCCCGCAGCGGCAAACGCGGTCCCTGAAACATCTGTCGCCGGGGATCTCCGCGTGCTTGACCCTCGATGGCCCGCCGTCTATTCTGGGAAGTGTGGTGTGGTGTATGCAGGACCCACGTAACCCATGGAGGGCGATAGGCTCACGGCTACGGCACAAGCGATTGTGCGGAGGTCTTCGATGAGACGCCTCTGGTGCGTCTTGATCCTCCTCTTCCTCGCGCTCACCCTTCCCGCCCGTGTGTCCGCACAGGACGCACGAACGGGAGGGGACCGTCAGGAGAGCGGGTTCAGTCTCGGACAGAACTACCCGAATCCGTTCAACCCGGAGACGCGGATCCCCTTCGAACTGGGGCCCCAGCTATTCGTCGACGGGCGTCCTGCCGTCGTGTCCATCCGCATCTACAACGCGCTGCTCCAGTACGTGGCCGCGCCCACCGCGCTGGGCCATCCGGCGGGGGACGGGACGCGCGTGATCGAGCTCGAATACACCCAGCCTGGAAGGTACGAGGCATACTGGGACGGGCGTGACGCGCGCGGGCGCACCGTCGCCTCGGGCGTCTACCTGCTCCGCATGACCGTCAACGGCCGGAGCGTTCTCAAGAAGATCATCGTCTCGAAGTAACCGCGCGGCCCCGGGCCGCGTGGGGCTACCTGCGGCCCGACCCCTCCGCGCCCACACGCTCGGCCGGGCCCTCCTTGCGAGCCCGCTCCGCCGCCGCAAACAGGTCGCGCTGATCCTCGGCTTCCCGCAGCAGTTCGAGCGCCCGGGCCAGCACAGGATCCCGCTCGGTGCGGAAGCGCATCGCCACTCCCAGACGCTCCATGCGTTCGGCCACGCGCACCCGCGCGCGCCAGCGCAGATAGGCGAGCACCCCGGCGTCGGCCAGCAGTTCGGCGGGAACGCCCTCCTGGCGGAGTGTGTCTACGAGTCCCTGGAACGCCGCTTCGTCCAGCGACGGCGCCTCGCCGGCTTCGCGTAGCCGCTCCGCCTCGCCGAACGCGAACTCCTCGATGCGCAGCGTGAGCGGCACTCCCGCCTGGGCCGCGGCGGTGAGGAACTCGCGCTCGCGCAGGGTCAGCGTGTCGGCTTCGATGGCGATGTCGGGCAGGATGCCTCCGTCTCCGGATAGCGTGCGGCCCGCCGCCGTGGTGAAGGTGCCCGCATGGCCTTCCTCCTCGGGACGCAGCCGGCCCTGCTGGTCGCGCGGCCGGTGCAGCGACCTGCCGAGCGGCGTGAACCATTCGCCCGTCGTCAGGCGCAGGTGCCTCCCCTCCGTGAGGACGATGTCCGACTGGACGATCCCCTTGCCGAAGGTGCGCTCGCCGAGGATGAGCGCCCGGTCGTGATCCTGTAGCGCGCCGGCGACGATCTCGGCGGCCGACGCGGAGAAGCGGTCGACCAGTACCACGATGGGCTTGCCCGGCACGCGCGGCGCCCAGCGGGAGTGCCATTCCTCCTGCGTGCCCAGCTCGGCGCGGCCCGGGGTACGACTCTTCAGGCTCGCCAGCTTGAGGCCGCGGTCGAGGAAGAGGTCGGCCATCATGAGCGACTCGTCCAGGTAGCCGCCCGGATTGCCGCGCAGGTCGAGCACGATCCCACGGGCATCGGAGAGCATCACGAGCGCCGAGTCGATCTCACGTGCGGACGAGCGAGCCACCCGATCGAGCGCGATGTAGCCGATCTCTCCGATCCGATCGGCCGTGACGGCCGACACGTGGACGCTGTCGCGCGTGATCTCGAGCGCGATCGGCGCAGCCACGCCGGGCCGCGCGAAGGTCACATCGACGGCCGTGCCCACCGGCCCGCGGATGCGGCGCGACGCGTCGTCGGTCGTCCACCCCTCGGTGGACTCGCCGTCGACCCCGATGATCAGGTCGCCCACCTGCACACCCGCCCGCTCGGCCGGGGTGCTCCGGAACACGGCGGTGACGGTGATGGCATCGTTCAGCGACGTGATCTGAACCCCGATGCCCGCGTAACTCCCCGTGTTCTCCTCCTGGAACTCGTCGTACGCCTCGGGCGTGAAGACCGTGGCGTAGGGGTCGCCGATCTGCCGGACCAGCCCCTGGATGGCCGCCTCCCAGAGTGCTGAGTCCGAGCGGGCTTCGAGGCCGTAGTCGCGGATGGCCTGGAACGCGCTCAGAAACACCTGGGCTTCGGCGGCGCCCGGGCGGCGCCCCTCATCACGCCCGGCGGCGGCTCGCTCGGGAGCCTGGGCGGCCAGGGGCGCGGCCAGCGCCGCGCAGGAC
>RFGQ01000503.1 GCA_003695865.1 Gemmatimonadota bacterium
CGTTCCTCTCCATTCCCGGCGTGGCCTACTTCGGCACGCTCGGGTTTCTGCAGCTCACGTTCGGGTACCTGATCGGCCGGATCGTGGTCGCAAGGTTGCTGCTGCCGGCCTACTACCGCGGAGAACTCACGACCGCCTACGGCATGCTGGAGCGCACCTACGGGCTCGGAGTGCGCCGATTCACGTCGGGCGTGTTCATGCTCACCAGGCTGCTCGCCGACTCCGTACGCCTGTACGCCACGGCGCTCCCCCTGGCCCTCATGACGGGCTGGGGCATCGGTCTTTCGATCCTCGTGATCGGGCTCGCCACGGTCGTCTATACCTACGCGGGAGGCATCCGGGCGGTGGTGTGGGTCGATGCCGTGCAGATGGGCCTCTACCTGCTGGGCGCGCTGGTGGCGGCCGTGGCCATCCAGCAGCTCACGCCCGGCGGCTGGACGAACGTGCTCGTGAGCGCGGGACAGGCCGGCAAGCTTGCCGTGGTCGATGCCCGCTGGGATTTCGGCACGGCCTACACGCTGTGGGCCGGGCTGCTCGGCGGCGGCCTGCTCACCATGGCCTCGCACGGCACCGACCAGCTCATCGTGCAGCGCCTGCTCACCTGCCGCGACCTGCGGGCCTCGCAGCGCGCGCTCGTGGGGAGCGGCGTCGCGGTGGTGGGGCAGTTCCTGGTCTTCCTGATGGTGGGCCTGGGCCTGTGGGCGTTCTACGGCGGCCGCCAGTTCGAGCGCGGCGACGAGATCTTCGCGCGCTTCATCGTCGAGCAGCTCCCCCCCGGACTGACCGGCCTGCTGGTGGCCGGCGTGTTCGCAGCCGCCATGTCGTCGCTGTCCTCGTCGATCAACGCGCTCGCCTCGACCACGGCGTACGACTTCTGGGCCCCGGCCGTGGGCGCCCGCGGCGACGACCGGCGCGCGCTGCGGGCGGGGCGGATCTTCACGCTGGTGTGGGCGGGCCTGCTCATCGGGGCGGCGCTGGTCTTCATGCCGTTCGGGCGTGGCGCGACCGCCGTCGAGGTGGCGCTTGCGGTAGCCTCGCTGGTGTACGGCGGGCTGCTCGGCGCGTTCCTGCTCGCGGTGCGGTCCCGGCGCGCCGACGCCCGCTCGGTGGTGGTCGGCATGGTCGCCGGGATCGGCACCGTGACGGCGCTGTGGATCTTCGCGCGCGCCCAGGTCGCCTGGCCGTGGTAC
>RFGQ01000504.1 GCA_003695865.1 Gemmatimonadota bacterium
ACCAGGCCCTCCTCCGGGAACAGCTCGGCGCCTGAGGCGCCGAGCCGCGCCCGGAGGAGGGCCTGCGGGCGGTGTCAGAACGCGCCGTTGCCGCGCCCGCCCGGATAGGGCGCGACGGCGTCGCCCCACGGGTCGGCGTGGGCGCCCACCGCAGCCGGCGCGGGCTCCCGGCGCCGCACCTCCGGGCCGCGCCGCGCCGACGCGGTGCCCAGCCGGAACTCGCGGACCAGGTCTTCGAGGCTGCGCGCCTGGCTTGTGAGTTCCTCGGCGGCGCTGGCGCTCTCTTCGGCGTTGGCCGCGGTGGCCTGGGTGACCCCGTTCATCTGCTCCACGGCGGCCGTGATCTGCTCCACCCCGCGCGCCTGCTGTTCCGAGGCGGCGGCGATCTCGCCCATCACCTCGCGCACGCGCTGCACGCCGGCCTCGATCTCTGCCAGATGCGAGACCACCTCCTCGTTGATCTCGACGCCCTCGTCCGCGTTCTGCACGCTCTCCTCGATGAGCCGCGCCGTGTCCTTCGCCGCCTCCGCCGAGCGCATGGCGAGGTTGCGCACCTCTTCGGCCACCACGGCGAAGCCCTTGCCGGCGTCGCCGGCCCGGGCCGCCTCGACGGCCGCGTTGAGCGCGAGCAGGTTCGTCTGGAAGGCGATCTCGTCGATGGTCTTCACGATGCGCGCCGTGGCGTCGGAGCTGGCCTTGATCTTCTCCATGGCGCCCGAGAGGCGGCGCATGCTCTCGGAGCCGTGGGCCGTCGCTTCGCCTGCCGCCTCGCTGATCCCCCGGGCTTCGCGGGCGTTGGCGAGGTTCTGCTGGGTCATCGCGGCCATCTGCTGGAGCGAACTCGACACCTCTTCGAGGCTCGAGGCCTGCTCGCTCGACCCCTCGGCGAGCGACTGCGAGCCCGAGTTGATCTGGTCGGCTGCCGACGCGACCTGCTCCGCCGAGGAGGAGACATCGGTGAGGGCGGCCTGGAGCTTGTCGACGGCCTCGTTGATCGACTGCTTGATGCGGTCGTAGTCGCCCTCGTAAGAACCCTCCATGCGCGCCGTCAGGTCGCGCGCGGCGACCCGCTCGAGCACGCCGGCGGCCTCGTCGATCGGGGCGAGCACGGCCTCCATTGTGGCGTTCATGCCGTCGACCAGCTCGGCGTAGACACCGCGCAGTCCCCGGGGTGACGCACGATGCGCCAATTCGCCGGCGCGGGCCGCGTCGGTCACGCCGGCCATCTCGTCGACCAGCGTACGCAGCGACTCGACGATGCGCGCGAGCACCGGTGTGATCTCGTCATGCTCGTCGGCAAGCTCGACATCGACCGCAAGATCCCCGTCCGCGAGGCGCTGAACCGATCCGAGCAGGCGCCGCTGGAGCGCTTCGGCGAAACGATCGAGTGCATCGCCGAGCTCGCCGAGTTCATCGGCCCGACCGAGAGAAGCGCGCGCGCTCACCTGTCCCTTGCGCAACCGGCGCATCGTCTCGCGGAGACGTTCCACGGGCCGCACGATGGAGCGCCGGATGGCGCGCGCAAAGCCGAGACCGCCGAGAAGCGCGATGAGGGCGAGCAGGATGGACATGTTCCGCGTGCTCACCTGCCGGGCGTTCATGTCGGCCTGAAGCGAAAAGAGCTGCTCGGTCTCGTGCGCGATGATGTCTTCGATTCCGCCCACGACGTCTGCGAGGCGCGGGGCCAACTCGTCGTGCAGGAGTTCGCGGGCCATGTCCGTGCGCCCGTTCGTGTCGATCTCGGTCCGCAGTCGCTCCACGGCGTCGAGGAAGGCCACGCGCAGATCCTCGAGGCGCGCCAGGCGCGCCAGGTCGCCGCTCTCGGCTGCCTCGTGGCTGTCGGCGTCGTGGGTCGAGGCCAGCGAGTCGGCCAGGCGCGAGATCTCTTCGGAGCGCGCCGCCATCTGGCGTTCGATGGAGGCGACCTCGGCAGGGTCGGTGAAGACGAAGAGCTCCATCGCCGCGACTCCCTGATCGCGCTCCAGGTCGCCCATCCGGGTGACGAAGGTGAGTGTGCGGACGTTTTCGTCGACGAGCCGGTTCATCTCGGTGTTGCTGATCGACATCTGGACGATGCCCCAGACCGCCATCAACATGGCCACGGCAAGGACGGCGCCGAACCCGAGGTTCAGTCGCGCGCCGACCTTCATGTCGTCGAGTCTGGACCGGTGCGGCCCACGGCCGCTTCCCACAGGCTCCTGGGGGGCGAGAGCCATGACCTGTGCTCCTTGTGTGTAGGGTTGCGGGACGCCGATCGTCCTTGTTCGCGGTGACTTGGAAGGGAGGCCGCGGAAGGCGGGAGCCCGCGGCGACAGTCCCGGCGCGCAGGCCGCCGGGGCGAT
>RFGQ01000505.1 GCA_003695865.1 Gemmatimonadota bacterium
CCTGGGAGCTGCGCGGCCGCTTTCCCGACCTGTTCGACGACCCCGACGTGGGCGAGCAGGCGCGGCGCCTGCACGACGACGCCCTGCGCATGCTCGAGACCATCGTGCGCGAGGAGCGCCTCGAAGCGCGCGCGGCCGTGGGGCTCTTCGCGGCGGCCCGCGAGGGCGACGACGTGGCGGTCTTCGCTGACGCCGAGCGGTCCCGCGTGCAGGCGCGGCTGCGCTTCCTGCGTCAGCAGTTCGCCAAGGGAGACGCGCGGGCCAACGCCTGCCTGGCCGACTTCGTGCTCGCCGAGGGCGACCACATCGGCGCCTTCGCGGTCACGGCGGGGCACGGTCTGGACGAGCTCGTGGCCGGATTCGAAGCCGCGGGCGACGACTATTCGGCCATCCTGGCCCGCGCCCTCGCCGACCGGCTCGCGGAAGCCGGCGCCGAGTGGCTGCACCGGCAGGTGCGCACCGACCTGTGGGGCTATGCCCCCGACGAGCGCCTGACCAACGAAGCGCTGATCGCCGAAGCCTACACCGGGATCCGCCCCGCGCCGGGGTACCCGGCCTGCCCCGACCACACCGAAAAACGGGTCCTGTTCGAACTGCTCGACGCGGAACGCCGCACCGGCCTCACCCTCACCGAGAGCTTTGCGATGGTACCCACCGCGGCCGTGGCCGGATGGTATTTCGCCCATCCCGACGCCTACTACTTCGGCGTGGGCCGGCTGGGGCGCGATCAGGTCGAGGACTACGCGGCACGCAAAGGCTGGTCGCTCGCCGAGGCCGAACGCTGGCTCGCACCGAACCTGGGATACGATCCATGACTCGACGGACCGCGCCAGGAGCCACCGGCCCCGGGGACGGGGCAGCCCACGGAGAGGGCGCCGTGCCCGCGGAAGACCGCTCGCCTCTACGCGCCCTCATCGACGACGGACGCGTGCACGTGCTCGACGGGGCCATGGGCACGCTGCTCTATGAGCGGGGCGTGTTCGTGAACGTGTGCTACGACGAGCTCGTGCTGAGCGAGCCCGACCTGGTGGCGGGCGTCCACCGCGACTACGTGGACGCGGGCGCCGAAATCGTCGAGACGAACACGTTCGGTGCGAACCCGGTCAAGCTGGCGGCTTTCGGGCTCGACGAGCGCACCGAAGAGATCAACCGGACCGCAGCGTCGCTGGCGCGGGAGGCCGTGGGCGGCCGCGCGCTCGTGGTGGGTGCCGTAGGCCCGCTGGGCATCCGCATCGAGCCCTTCGGACCCACGTCTCGCGAAGAGGCACGCGCGCTGTTCGAACGCCAGGTCGCGGGCCTCGTGGAGGGCGGCGTCGACGGCTTCGTGCTCGAGACGTTCAGCGACCTGACCGAGCTCGAGCAGGCCTTCTGCGCCGTGCGGGCCCACAGCGAGGCCCCCGTCTTCTGCCTGATCACCGTGGGGCAGGACGGCCGCACGCAGTACGGAACCGGTCCCGAAGCCGTGGCCGCCGAGGCTACCCGGTGGGGTGCCGACGTGATCGGCGTGAACTGCTCCGTGGGTCCGGCCGTGCTGCTCGACGCCGTCGAGCAGATGGCGCGTGTTACGGACCGTCCGCTCGCGGCACAACCGAACGCCGGACTACCCCGTGACGTGGGTGGACGCACGCTCTACCTGGCCAGCCCGGAGTACATGGCGCGCTACGCCCGACGCATGATCGAGGCCGGCGCGCGCTTCGTGGGCGGCTGCTGCGGCACCACCCCCGAGCACATCCGCCGCATCGCCGACGCGGTCGCCTCGGTGCAGCCCAGGCTCGACGCCGCGGCCGTGCGCGTGGCCGCCCGGGCCGCCGAACCCGCCGAGGCCGAACCCCTGCCGTTGGCCGAACGGAGCGCGTGGGGCCGGGGTCTGGCCGAGGGCCGCCGGCTGCGCGCCTTGGAGCTGATGCCGCCGCGCGGCTGGGATGCCCGCCCGCTGTTGGAGGCGGCCTCTCGGGCGAAGGACGCCGGCGCCGACGCGGTCACCGTGCTCGACAGCCCTCGCGCGCAGGCCCGCATGGGCGCGCTTCCCGCGGCGCTGATCGTGGAGCGCGAGGTCGGAATCGAGACGGTGGTCCACTATACCTGCCGCGACCGCAACATGCTGAGCATGATCAGCGACCTGCTGGGCGCGGCGGCGGGTGGCGTGCGCAATCTGCTGATCCTGACCGGCGATCCTCCCGCGGCCGGGCCGTATCCCGACGCGACCGCGGTCTTCGACATCGACTCGATCGGCCTCACCAACGTGGTGGCCGCGCTCAACCGCGGCCGGGCGCCCGGAG
>RFGQ01000506.1 GCA_003695865.1 Gemmatimonadota bacterium
CCGCTGGGGCGGGCGGGATCTGCTGCTGGCCGGCCAGATCGGCCTCGCCGTGGTGCTGCTCGTGTCTGCGGGACTGTTCGTGCGTTCCATTCGGGCGCTGCAGCACGTGGACCGCGGCTTCACGGCGGAGCGCGTGGTCACTTTCAGCTATCTCGTCCCGCGTGGCAGCGCTCTGGCAGACGACCCGGCAGGCCTGGCCGAGGGCCTGCTCCAAGGGCTGGGACGGCTGCCCGACGTGGAAGCGGCCGCCATGGCCTGCAGTCCACCACTCGGCGGCCACTGCACGATCACCGGTGTGGCCGGCGCCGGGGCGCGGCGCTGGCCCGAGGGCTCCCGCCCGCGCATCGGCCTGAATCAGGTGAGCGACGGCTTCTTCGACCTGCTCCGCGTGCCGCTGCTCCGCGGGCGCGGCTTCGGGCCCGACGACCGGGCGGATGCACCGCCCGTCGTGATCCTCAGTCGCAGCGCCGCCGAGCGGCTGTTTCCCGACGACGACGCTCTGGGTCGGCGCGTGTGGCTGGAGGGCGCCGGTCCACCCGGTTCCGACGATGCGGGCGCCGAGGTGATCGGGGTGGTGGACGACGTGCTCTACGACACGCCCCGGCAGGGGAGCATGCCCGAAGCCTATGTGTCGTTCCGGCAGGATCCCTCTGCGGCGACGGTGATGCTGCGCACGCGGCGCGAGCCGCTCGCCGTCGTTCCCGCGGCCCGGGCGATCGTGCGCGAGCTGGCGCCCGACGTACCCGTGTTCGGCGTGCGCACCCTCGACGAGATGGCCCGCCAGGCGCTCGGCGACACGCGAACGCTGGGGCTGCTCCTCACCGTGCTCGCAGGTCTGGCGCTGGCGATCGCGTGCGCGGGCGTCACTGCGGTCGTCGCGTTCTCGGTCGCCCGGCGCACCTCCGAACTCGGCCTGCGGATGGCACTGGGCGCGGATCGCGGCGCGCTCGTACGCCTGGTGGTCGGACGTGGTCTGTGGACCGCGTTGCTGGGCGTCGCCGCCGGCGCGGGGGCTGCGGCCGTGGGCACCCGCCTGCTCGAAGGCGCGCTCTTCGGGGTGCCGCCGACCGATCCGGCGGCGTACGCGTGGGCCGCGGTGCTGCTGCTCGCCGTCGCCGCAGTCGCCGCCTGGCTCCCTGCGCGCCGGGCCACGCGGATCGATCCGGTGCGCGCGCTACGCGCGGACTGAGCGTCGGCGCCGGCCCCGGGCCTCGGATGTCGCCCAGGGGGGCTCAGGGCAGCGGTCCGCCCGCCGGCATCGTGAGGAGCGCCGCATACAGGTCCATGCCGTACCACAGGTTGCGCACCCGCAGGTTCTCGTCCGCGGCGTGTTGGTTGTCGTCGTGGTTGGCGATGGGCACGATCAGGGCCGGCTTGCCCGCGACATCGGTGAACAGGTAGAGCGGAAGCGACCCGCCTAGCGCGGGTACGAGGACCAGCTCCTGGCCCCCGGCCGCGCGCCGCGCCGCGTCGATCACCTGGCGGGCGATGGGCAGGTTCATCGGCGTGCGTGCGGCCGGATACCCGGTCTCGCGCCGGGTGACGCGGGCGATGCGTGGGTAGCGCAGGCGCGTGGCCTGGTCGGGTTCGTCGCGCACGATGTGATAGCCCTGGCGCACGATGTGCGCCTCGACCAGGTCGAGCATGTGCTCGGGATCGTTCCCCTTCACCAGGCGGATGCCGAGCGTGGCCGTGGCCGTGGCGGGGATGACGTTACGGGCGCGCTCTCCCACGTCGGCGCTGGCCAGCCCGCGCACGGTCAGGCTGGGCAGCATGAGGCGTTCGGCCAGCGTCTGCGGCTGGCCCTCGGTCCAGGCGAGGCCGAGTTCGCGCTTGAGCTCCTCGTCGTAGCGGGGCAGGGCGGCCAGCGCCCGGCGCTCCTCGTCGCCCAGCGGCTCGACCGTGTCGTAGAACCCCTCGATCAGCACGTTCCCGTCGTCGTCCTTCATGCTGGCGAGCAGACGCGCCAGCATCATGCCGGGCACCGGAGCCCAGTTGCCGTAGTGGCCCGAGTGCAGGGGGCGGTTGGGGCCGTAGACGGTGATCTCGAGTCCGGTCACCCCGCGTACGCCGAACGTGATCAGAGGGCGGCCGCTCTGATGGACCGGGCCGTCGAAGAAGAGCCACAGGTCGATGTCGTCCAGGCGGTCGCGGAAGCGCTCCATGTAGTCGCGCAGGTGGATGGAGCCTGCCTCTTCCTCTCCCTCGAAGAAGAACACGAGGTTCGACGTGGGGGTGATGCCACGCTCAGCCAGCGCGTCGAGCACGGGGAAGAGCGCACCGAAGGGGGCCTTGTCGTCGCCGGCGGAGCGGGCATAGACGAGCCACTCCGGGTCGACGGCTTCGCCGTCGGCGGGAAAGGGGATCGGGCGGCCGCCGTCCTGGATGAGGCGCGTGTAGAGCGTCGGCTCCCAGGGCGCATGGGTCCAGCGCGCGGGGTTCACGGGCTGCCCGTCGTAGTGCAGGTAGATCCCGAGCGTGCGCGTGGCCCCCGGCACGCGCAGCTCGCCGAAGACGATCGGATTCGCGCCGGGAAGCTCGAGCAGCTCCGCGGCCACGCCGCGCGCTTCGAGACGGGCGCGCAGCTCTTCCGCGTTGCGCCGGATACCCTCGCGGTCGGACGCCACGTTGGGCAGGGCCAGCAGCTCGGCGAACGAGCGCAGGATGGCGGGCCCGTGCGCTTCGCGGTAGGCGCGCGCGGCGTCGAGGGCGCGGGCCTGCGCGTCGGCCGGGGTCTGCCCGGCAAGCGCCGCGGGCAGCAAGGCGAGCAGCCCGGCCACGGGGCCGGCCCGGCGGAGCGTGGGACGTCGGGCGCCGCGGCCGCCGAGACCTCGGGCCCGCGGCCCGGTCGGGCCGCGGCGCGGCGTGCGGATCCGGGGGGTCGTCATGGTCGCGCACTCCCTGCGAGGGCATGGGTCCACGGGTTCGTGGCCCACACTACGCGGGCGTGGGCGGCGGGGAAAGGCGGCACGGGGCGCTGATCGCCAATCGCCGATCGCCCGGCCTACCCCTCCTGCGCCTCGACCTCGATCGTGCGGCTGATGCGCATCGCCTCGCGTCCGGGGAGCTGGATCTCGACCGACAGGATGTACTCCCCCGGTTCGAGATCGGGCAGGTTCAGGCGCACCGCGCGGAACACCGTGCCGAGCACGTCGGGAGCGGCGTCCTCGTAGGACATCACCACCGGGTTGTCGGGCTCGAGGAGGCGCAGGAAGCGTCCGGCGCGCTGCAGCAGGCCCTCGCGCGCCCGGTCCACCCCGATGCGCACCTGGGCCGTCTCGCCCGGTTGCAGGCCGTACATCTCCCAGGCGATGCGGAAGGCCTCGCCCTGGCGGATGCGGACGGCCGGGAGCGCCTGCGGAACCGCCTCGTCGAGGTTGGCGGGCTCGGGCCCGTCGCCCCGCAGCACCAGCAGGTCCGAAGCGGCGGCCACGCCGAGTTCCACCGGCGTCTGCCACACACCGTGCCGGTCGCGCCAGGCCTTGCCCTGGATCGAATCCCAGGCCTCGATGCCCACGACGTAGCGGCCGTTGGGGGCCAGCAGCTTGAAGGCGCCTTCGGGGCCTTCGCCGCGCACCTGGTGGACCTCGTGCGTGTGTTCGTCGATCAGAAACAGCGCCGAGACGACTTCGCCCTCGGGGTCCTTCGCGGGCTCGGTGCCCGGGAAGGGTTCGGGCTCCTCGGCGAAACCGCCGCCGAAGGGATCTCCGGCCCGGCGCTGGCGCTCCTCGCGCGAGCGCATGCGTTCACGTCGGACGTCGATTCCGCCGTCGCGGAGCACCATCGCCTCGGGCGGGCGCTCTTTGCGTGACGGATCGAGCGGCGCGAAGGCACCCACGACCAGGAGCGAGTCGCCGCGTCGGAAGCGGGCAACCTGCGTCTCGAGCGCCTCGAGTTCGGGAGCGTAGGGGGGGACCCAGCCCGTGTGGGGCTTGAGCTGCTCGAGCGGCCACTCGCCCGGCAGCACGTCGGCCGGCGACTCCAGCGCCTTGCCCGGCGGCATGAACTCCTGGCTGCGCTCGTCGAAGAACCCCACGAGCCGGCGTGTGTCCTGCAGGCCCTGCTGCGATCCGGGGCGCCCCATCACCCGCTGCCACCCGTTTTCGGGTCCGTAGCGGACGTTGAGCTCGCTCAGGTCCTCGGCCCACTCGAGGTCGAACGGGTTCACGGCGTCGGCCCGGATGCGAAGGATCGTCTGCCGCGCGAAGTGGGCGGTCTTGCGGTCGTTGCCCGCCTTGAGGTAGAGCGGGTCGGCGAGCAGCCACAGGCGGCGCTCCAGCTCGGCGTCACCCGCATGCGCGGTCCAGTACTTCCACCCCTCTTCGTCGAGTTCCCAGCGGGGTTCGCGGTAGGCGCGGGCCGTGTCGGGCGGCATCTGCGCGAGCGCTTCGTCGAAGAGCTTCTCGGCCTCGATGTGATCCCCGAGCTGGTGGCGCACCAGCGCCACGAGCGCCGTGCACCACCAGTCGGTGCCGCCACCGCATTCACGTGCCAGCGCTTCGGCTTCGTCCCAGTCGCCCCGCTCCCCCAGATACCACACGCGTTGGCCCAGAATCCAGCGGTCTCCCGGGATCGTTCGGGCGGCGTCGCGGAGCGCGCGCATGAGCCGGGTGCGCGCCATCCCGAACTCGACGGGCTCGTCGGCCGGGCCCAGGCCCTCGCCCGGCGTCTCGCGCGCGAAGCGCAGACAGAAGCGCCCCACCAGTTCGTCGCAGCGCACGCCCACGGTGGCGTCGGGCCGCACGGGCGGGATGCGCTGTTCACGGAAGCGCTCGAAACGGGCCTGCGCGTCGCGCGCCTTTTCGAGCGCGGAGAGCGAATCCGCTTCGGAAGCCGGGGCGTGGGTCTGGGCCCCCATCGGCGCCGGCGCCCACGCGAGGGCGGCCAGCATGAGCACGGCGAGGGGCTGGGCGGGGCTGCGTCGGTCCATCGGGGCTCCTGAACGAGGTCCTGTGGGTCGGTGCGCGAGGCGCCCCGGCCCTTCCGCTGCTGTGAATACACGAACGCCCGGAGGCGGGTCCGGATCCCGGCCTCCGGGCGCGAAAGCGCCGCGACGTGTGGTGCGCGTGGCTTCTACGACGCGCCGCCG
>RFGQ01000507.1 GCA_003695865.1 Gemmatimonadota bacterium
CACGTGGGCGGCGCGCTGGTGCTCGGCGCGCTGGCCGGGTGGCTGTTCTCGCTCTATCTGCGCTCCGGACCGCCCGACGAGCCGCGCCCGCCCCTGGCCACGTTCCTGTTCGCCTACGTGATCGTGGTGGTGGCCGACCACCTGGCCGTCGAGCTGCTCCTCATGGCCGTGGCCGCGGGCTTCGTCATCGAAAACTACTCGCCGGCGGGCGACCGCATGATCCGGGGCATCGAGCAGACGGCGGTGGTGGTGTTCGCGTTCTTTTTCGTGGTCGCGGGGGCGAGTCTCGACCTGGGCGCCATCCGGCAGTACTGGCTTGCCGCGCTGCTCGTGTTCGGGGCGCGCGCGGGGCTCACCTGGGCGGGTGCGCGCATCGGGCTGGCCCGCGCGGGCGCCGAGCCGTTCGTGAAGGGGCGGCTGTGGGAGGGGCTGTTGTCGCAGGGCGGCGTCACGCTGGGGCTCATCCTGCTGCTCGCGCAGGCCTATCCGTCGCTGGGCCAGGGAGTGGTGGCGCTGGGTATGGCCGTGATCATCGGCAACATCCTGGGCGGCCCGGTGCTGCTCAAGCGCGCGCTGGGCGCCATGCCCCGGGGCGGAGAAGGTGGTGGGCCGGCGTCTTCAGGCGGCGGTACGCACGTTGACACGGCGGGGGCGGCGCCTACGTTGCAGCCGGCATCGGACGCCTGAGCGGCCGCGCGTGCGGCCGCGCCACGGGCGCCGCGACGCAGGGGGTTCGAACAAGGACGCGTCCGCACCACACGCGCTGGAACCCACCCGGCCCTCCGGCTCCTTGAGGAGTCGGGGGGCGTCGCGCATGATGGGGCGGGGAAGCATTTCTCTCGCGTCGAGGACCGCGATGGAACGCATCGAGCCGGCCCGGGTGCCGTCGCCCGGCGAGTCCCGGGGAAGCCCCCGGTGCCGCCACGGGGCCGTCGCCCGCGACGCGGCCACGGCCAACGGCCCGCCCGCGTGGCTCGCCCTTCTCGCACCCCTCCTCCTCGCCCTGGCCCTCGCTGCCTGCGGGGGCGGCGACGCCGCGGCTCCAGAAGAGGACGGGGAGCTGCCGCCGCCCAGCGGACGCCCCGCGCTCACGCTTCCCGACACCATCGAGATCGTGTCGTTCGTCGAGGGGCTGCGTGCCCGCATGCCGGCCCGCGGCAGCGGCGGCTACCGTCCGCCGCTCCCCTTCGAGGTGCTCAGCCTGCGGCAGGCGTTCGACTCGCTCGTGGCGGGCAACCTCGAGGCGGCCGACCGCCTGCTCGACCGGCACGACTACGATCTGGTGTGGACCGTGGAGCGCGGCACCGGCGACTCGGTGCTCGTGCTCGGCGAGCGCCCCATCAGCAACCGACACTGGGGCACGTACGTCTTCAACCCCTCGCGCCAGGCCACGCCCACCGACATCCACGTCGATCATCCGCTGTTCGACGTGAACACCGATCTGCTCGGCGCGCGCATGTGGCAGCGCTGCCGCTGCCGCTGGCTGTTCGTGGCCGGCGCGCACCGCTTCGCCAACGAGGGCGACGTCGCCGACATGGCGCGCCAGACCGAGAGCATGTTCCAGGTGCTGCACGAGGCCGTGGCGCCCGACGGCTTCCAGGCCATGTCGGTGCACGGCTTCTCGGCCGAAAACCACACGCCGCCCACGTCCACGTCGGACTTCGTGTTGAGCAACGGAGCCACGTCCGACGGCCTGGTGGCGCCCGTCGACCTGGCGCGCGACCTGCGCCTGATGCTTCGCGAGGCGGGCTTCGTGGTGGGCCTGGTGGGCGACGACCTGGGCTACGACGTGCTCACCGGCAGCCCCAATCCGCAGGGCATCTGGTCGAACGAGAACCTGGGCCGCGGCCGCTGGATCCACGTGGAGGTGGAGCGGCGCCTGCGCACCGACGCTGCGCTGCGCGAGGCGGCCGCCCAGGTGCTGGGCCTGTGGGGCAAGCTCTCCGTAGGAGGCGCCTGAGGGGGGACTCCGGCCGGAACCGCGCCGGGCCGGCCGGGGATTCGAGGGACCGAAGACACGAAGCAGAAGACACCGATCCAGGAGCGGACGATGACGAGGGGGACGAGAGGGGCCGGAGCGCTGGCCGCCGCCGGGCTCGCGCTGACGATGCTGGCCGCGCCGCACGGGGCCGAGGCGCAGCGCAGGAGCCAGTTCGGCACCGTGATGCAGCAGATCCACGACACCGTCGAGGTGACGGTCGAGTATTCGCGCCCCGTGGCCCGCGGACGCGCGCTCTTCGGCGAGCTGGTCGCCTGGGACGAGATCTGGACCCCGGGCGCCAACAAGGCCACGAACCTGATCCTCAGCCACGACCTGCGCGTGGGCGGCACGCCCGTGCCCGCCGGACGCTACTCGGTGTGGCTCATCCCGCGCCGGGAGGGTCCCTGGACGCTCATCCTCAACCGCACGTCCGAGACCTGGCACTTCCGCTATCCCGGCAAAGACCAGGAGCAGGCGCGCATCGACGTGTGGCCCGAGGCCGCCGAGCACATGGAGGTGCTCGCCTTCTACTTTCCGCTGGTCACGGACGACGGCGCGACGCTGGTGATGCACTGGGGCACCAAGCGGGTGCCGATCCTTCTGGAGCTCGGCGGGTAATAGGGGGCTCGACGGGAGTCACAGTTCGCTTCGACCCAGGACGGACGACGATGAGGAAAACGACAGTCTGGACCGCCGCGGCCCTGCTCGTGGCCGCACCCCTGCTCGCGCGCCCCGCGGCCGCGCAGGAAGAGATGGACGCCGACCGCGCGGTGGCGGGCGGCGGGGCCCTGCCCGCCGGCTTCGAGGGCCGCACCGACCGGGGCCAGGGCTTCGAGAACGTGCGCTTCGAGATCAAGGACGGGCTCTACCACATCAGCGTGGGCCCCGCCGTGGTCCTCTACCGGCCCGAGCACACGGCAAGCGGCACCTACCGCCTCACGAGCACGGTCACGCAGACCAGCTCGAAGGGGCACGCGCACGGCGCCGGGCTCATCTTCGGAGGCGCCGATCTGCAGGGACCCGACCAGGTCTACACGTACTTCCTGGTGCGGGGCGACGGCACCTTCATCGTGAAGACGCGCACGGGCGCGACCACCGCGCTCGTCTCCGAGCGCTGGCAGCCGCACCCGGCCCTGCACACCGAAGACGCGAACGGCCACGCCACGAACGAACTCGAGGTCGAGGTGGGTGAGGAAGACGTGATCTTCCGCGCCAACGGCCAGGAAGTCTTCCGGGCGCCCCGCTCCGAGCTCTACACCGACGGCGTGTACGGCATCCGGCTGAACCACAACCTCGACATGATCATCTCGCCCCCGGAGCTGCACACGGGCATGTAGCCCGCGTGCGATCCCGCCACGCGAGCAGGAGGACTGGGAACATGCGGTCCGTCGGCGCCCGAACGGTGAGCGGAGTGGCCCTGGTGGCCCTGGTGCTCGCCCTCACGTGCGCCGGCGGACCGTCGTCCGTGAGGCCCCTGGCCGCCCTGCAGGCGTGGGGCGCGGGCGCGGGGG
>RFGQ01000508.1 GCA_003695865.1 Gemmatimonadota bacterium
CCCTCGCCCTGCACCACGAAGAGCACGCGCAGGCGGTCCCCGGACTCGGCGCGATGGCCGCCGCGGCGGCCCCGAACCGACACGCCGCCGTCCGACCGATGCGTCACGCCTCCGCCTCCCCCCTCAGAAGCCGATGGTCAACCGCGCTTCGAGGATGCGCGGATCGGGCGTGCGCGTACCCTCGCGGACCGACCGATGCCGGTAGCCCAGCCGCAGCTGGATGCCCCGCGTCGGCTCGAGCTGTGCCTCGAACTCGAGGTCGATCCAGCGCTGCAGGTCTCCGGCGAGGAACTCACCCCGCTCGGGCCCCGAGCTGAAGGTGACGTCGCCGCCCGCGTCGAAGATCACGTTGCCGTCCTCGTCGAGCACGTTGAGGCCCTTGCGCACGCGCGCCACCCGACCGCGCACCCACCCCCGCCACGGCAGCCATTGACGCAGGCCCACGGCGATCTGATCTGCGTTGGGACCGATCGGATGCCCGACCGTGAACTCGCGGTTCTCGAAGGCGTTCAGGCGGAAGCGGTGGGTGTAGACCTTGGGGTCGACCCGGGCGTAGTCCAGGTAAAGGTCGGTGCCGGTGGGCGCCGACACCACGACGCCACCCTGCACGGCGAACTGGCTGTCCTTGTCGCCCGCGCTGCCCAGACGGCGCGCGTCGAGGTCGTCGATGAGCAGCTCGCCGTACAGTTCCACGCCCGGGAACGGCCGCACCGTCGCGTCCAGACCCAGGAAGCCGTTGTCGCGGTCGCCGCCGTCCAGCTCCGCGCCGCGGATCGGGTAGAGCGGATTGATGTAGGCCAGGTCCACGCCACGGTTCGAGTACGTCACCATCTCGTACAGCCCCAGCTGCAGCCAGTCCCAGGGCTGAACCTGGAAGCGGTGGAGCGCGAACCAGCGAGCGATCGACACGCGCGAGGTCTCGCCGGGAAGCTCCGGGATGGAGTCCTCCCGGACGGGTCCGGTGAGCGACCCGTGCAGGAACGTGTAGCGGAAGCGGTCGAACTCCACGTTGAGCCGCACCCAGTCGTAGTGGGGCGGATTGCGGCTCATGAGCACGGCCGCGTCGGGGCTCGAGCCGAAGCGCGCGTTGGCCCGTGCCAGGTGCAGGCTGAGGACGCCGTGCTGCACCGAGATCATCGCCTGCGCGTCGAGCGACGCGCCTTCGTTCTGGCTCAGCACGTCCTCCGACTTGCCCCACAGCGGGTCGTAGCGCAGCACCTCGGGGGCGCCGATGGTGCCCGCGTCGGAGCTCTCGAGGTGGAAGCCCACGTGGTCGTAGAGCGTGCCGTAGAGGCGGCCGCCCAGGAAGGGCACGCCCGCACGCGCCTCCTGCCCCTCGACCTCGAGGAACGAGTCCTCGACCGACATCCACCCGATGCCGCCGAACAGGTCGCCCACCGCGTTGCCCGCGTCGCCCACGTAGGCGAACAGGTGCGGCTCGCGGTCCTCGAACCAGATCGCGGGCCCGGCGTCGAGCAGCGTGCGCGTGGGCCGGTCGACCTCGAGCAGGAATTCGCGGCGGTACGCGTCGAGCAGATCGCGGTCGATGCGTCCCAGGCGGTCCCGCCACGGTTCCAGGGCCCGTAGCGCCTCCTGGATGCGGCCCCGCGACAGGGGCATGTCTTCGTATGCGAAGAACGTGAGCGTGCCCTGCACGCGCTGTCGACGCAGCCACGCGTAGACCGGATGGTTCGACGGCACCAGCGAAACCTGCGCCCCCGCCGCGGACGGGGAGGCGGCTCCGCCCGCCGCCAGCCCGACGAGCAGAGCGAGCACGAGCAACGGCGCGCAGCCACCCGGCCGCGGCGCAGGCCGTGCCCCCCGCATCGGGTGGGCGAGGGGTGGTCCCGCGAGGTGCGTCGTCATCCGGTCGGCCCTTCCAGGAGGTCCGTGGAGGTCTTGGTAGGCCCGGGGCCGTACGGCCGGGCCGGGCGAGGTTCGGGTGCGGGTGCATGCCTCGGGGTGCAACCCGTCGGACGTGAAGCTGCGCGCGGGCTCCCGG
>RFGQ01000509.1 GCA_003695865.1 Gemmatimonadota bacterium
GAAGTTCCGGAAGCCGGGCAGCATGCGGAAGCCGTCTCCGGGCGAGACCGGATGGCGGTAGCGCATCTCGAGCGCGGGCGGCAGGCCCCGGGCGGCCTCGGCCAGCCGGGCCCGCGCCTCGTGCACGCGGGGCGCGTCGGGCTCGATCACCCCCGCCTTCGCCAGCGCCACCCACAGCGCGTCCTCGTGCCGCTCGACCGCCTCGGGCTCCTCGTGCTGCCCTCCCTCGAAGACGGCCGCGGTCCAGCGCCGGCGTCCCAGATACTCGAGCAGCGTGCCGTCGACCAGCTCCTCGAGCCCCACGATCAGCGGCACCGGCAGGGCGAGCGCGTAGTCGCGATTGGCCAGCGTGTCGGAGACGGTGGTGAAGAGTCCGCCCGGCCCCGAGGTGGTGTGCAGGTCGAGCGCGTACACGGGCCCGGCGGCCTCGCGCTCGATGCGGCGCAGCGCCTGGAGCAGCTCGGCCTGCTCCTCGTCTTCGGTGGTGCGGGCCACGGGGCCCGCCGGACCCTCGCCGGTGAGCGCCGCGAGCCGGTCGACGGTCCAGGCGCGGTTCAGGTCGCGGTCCACGTAGCGCACGCCGCGGTCGAGCGCGCGGCGGTTGCCCGCCAGCCCCACGAACGTGCCGGTGAGCCTGCCCGGGTCGGCCGCCAGCGCGTCGAGCACCCGGCCGATGGCGCGCACGCCCGAGGGCTCGTTGCCGTGCACGCCGCCCACGGCGACCAGCGTGGGGCCGGGCCGCGCGCCCCGCACGCGGCCGAGCACCCGCTCGAACCCGCTCAGGGCCACGCCTCCCCCGCCCTCCTCCCTACTCCACGCGCTCTGCAAACGACGGCGTCTCCTTCGCTTCGTCCGCGGCGTCCGCGGCCTGTTCGGCGTCCTCGGCGCGCAGCTTCTCTTCGAGCAGTTGATAGGCGATCGGCATGAAGTCGCGCTCGCTCACCAGGCCGACCAGGCGGTCGTTCTTGCACACGGGCAGGCACGAGACCCGGTGCCGGCGCATGAGCTCGATGGCCTCCAGGGTGGGCGTCTCGGGCGCGACCGTGACCGGGTCGCGCTCCATGATGGCCTTCACCGGCGAGGTCTCGGTGGCCCGCCGGCCCAGCTCGGAGACCATGCGCAGGATCGAGCGGTACGACACCAGGCCCACCAGGCGGTGCTCGTCGTCCTCCACCGGCACGTGGCGGATCTGTTTGCGGTCCATGAGGAACGCGACCATCTCGATCAGCTCGTCCTCCTGCACGGTGAAGAGCTGCGTGGTCATGTACTGCTCGACCCGCGTGAAGCTCTGCTCCCAGCCGCCGGCCTCCGAGAGGTCGGCAAGCGGCCACGCGTGCCCGGGCAGCCCTTCGGCCTGCCGGCGCGCGGTGGCGGCCGTGAGCGCGGTCAGGCGCTCGCCCCGCGTGCCCCCCCGCTCCTTCATGGCGGCCAGCGAGCGTACGGCCCACACGGCGCCCGTCTGCCTGCGCTCGACCCGCTCTTCGATGAGCCCCAGGTAGCGGTCGAGTTCGCTCGACGCCACGTGCGCCTCGAGCCCCTGGCGCGCGAGCGGCAGCAGCGTCTCGCGGATCAGGCGGGGCGCCGGATAGTTCTGCCCGTCCACCCAGTTGAAGCCCGCGCTCAGCCCGTGCCGCGCCGCGGCCAGGAAGTTCGCCTTGGCGTCGTCGAAGTCGATGTGCTTGGGAATGTCGCCGTATTCGGCGGCGGCGCCCAGCACCAGGCCGATCCAGAAGACGGCGTTGGCGACCTCGTCGGTGACGGTGGGTCCCGAAGGCAGCGCCCGGCATTCGATGCGCAGGTGCGGGCGCCCGTCCTCGCCCACGCCGTAGCACGGGCGGTTCCAGCGGTAGACGGTGCCGTTGTGGAGCTGCAGCGC
>RFGQ01000510.1 GCA_003695865.1 Gemmatimonadota bacterium
GGGGGACGCCGAGCACGAGGTGCTCGGCGTCGCGCCTCTCGAGCGCGCCCGCCCCGACCAGCTCGGCCTGCTGGCCGACCGGCGCTACCTGGCCGCCCTGGGCGGAAGCCACGCGGGCGCGCTCCTCGTCTCCGAGGAGCTCGCCCCCGAGGCCGACGAGCGACCCCGCCTGGTGGTCGCGCAGCCCCACGCCGCCATGGCGGTGCTGCTCGAACACTTCCACCCCCCGTTCCGCGAGGCGCCGGGCGTGCACCCGACCGCGGTGCTGGGCGAGGGGGTGCGGTTGGGCGAAGGGGTGCACGTGGGGCCGTACGCGGTGGTCGAGGACGGCGCCGTGCTGGGCGAGGGGGTCATCCTGCGGGCGCACGTCGTGGTGGGGCGGGGCGCGCGCATCGGGGCCGGATCGGTGTTGTTTCCCCACGCCGTCGTTTACCCGGGCGCCGAGCTGGGTGAGCGGGTGATCCTGCACGCGGGGGCCCGCGTGGGCGTGGACGGCTTCGGCTACGTGCCGCTTCCCGACGGGCCGCGGAAGATTCCGCACGTCGGTGGCTGCGTGCTGGAAGACGACGTGGAGCTGGGCGCGAACACCTGCGTGGACCGCGGCTCGATCGACGAAACCCGCATCGGACGCGGCAGCAAGCTCGACAACCTCGTCCACATCGCCCACAACGTGCGGGTGGGCGCGGGCAGCCTGATGGCCGCGCTGGTCGGCATCGCCGGGTCCACGCGCATCGGCGCGGGGACCATGTGGGGCGGCCAGAGCGGCGCGATCGACCACATGGTGGTGGGCGACGGTGTGCGCGTCTCCGCCCAGGCCGGCATCACCACCGAGGTGCCGCCCGGCGAGACCATGATGGGCTTTCCGGCGCGCCCCATGGCCGACTACCTGAAGGCGTACGCGGCGACGTTCCGCCTGGGCGAATTGAGACGACGGGTCGCGGCGCTCGAGAAGGAGGTGCAGCGGCTGCGCGGCGCGGGAGCCGTCGGAGGGGGCGACGGGGACGACGCCTGACCCCTCGGAGCCCGCACCGGACGCAACCGAACCACGCCGGGCCCGTGTCACCCCGGGCGGGGCCGCCCGAGCGCGGTCGCGCTGGCTCTGCGGCGAATAGCCCGGCGCGCTTGCGGCGACGGTGCCGGGGCCGCCGAACCGTTACATTATCCCGAATTCCAATCCGGGGCCTTCACCGGGCGCCGGAAGCATCCGTTCACGCGTTCGCGACCACGACAGGGAGCCGATCGTGAAGCAGCGTACGTTGGGAGGCGAGGTCACGCTCGAGGGCGTCGGGGTTCACACCGGCGAGGCGGCCTCCGTCACGCTGGCCCCCGCGGCGCCGAACGAGGGGCTGCGTTTCCGGCGCGTGGACCTGGAGGGTGAGCCCGAGATCCCCGTCGACGTGGAGCACGTGCGCGACACCTCGCTCGGCACCACGCTCGGTGCGGGCGAGGCCACGGCCTCCACCGTCGAGCATCTGCTCGCCGCGCTGCACGCCGCGGGCGTCGACAACGCGCTCCTCGCGCTCGAGGGACCGGAGGTGCCGATTCGGGACGGGAGCTTCCGTGACTTCGCCGACGCGATCGCCGATGTCGGCGTGGTGGAGCAGGAGGCCGACGCGCGCGTGTTCGCGCTGGACGAGCCGGTGCGGGTGGAGGGCCCGGCCGGGGGAGAGTACGTCGCGCTGCCCGCGCCGGGGCTGCGCATCTCGGCTACGATCGACTTCGATCATCCTGCGATCGGGCGCCAGTTCGGCTCGTTCGACGTCTCGCCCGAGCGTTTCCGCTGCGACCTCGCCGAGGCGCGCACGTTCGGCTTCGCCGCAGACGCCGAGGAGCTGCACGCGCGCGGGCTCGCGCTCGGTGCGTCGCTCGAGAACACCGTGGTGCTCGACGCCTCGGGACCGCTCAACGAGGGCGGCCTGCGCAGCCCCGACGAGTTCGTGCGCCACAAGGCCGGGGACGTGCTGGGCGACCTCGCGCTCGTCGGACGGCGCCTGGCCGCACACCTGGTCGTGGAGCGGCCCAGCCACGCGGGCAACGTGGCGCTGGCCAGGGCGCTGGCCGAGCGGGCGGTGCGCGCGGAGCGGGCCGTGAACATCGACACCGCCCGCGTCATGGACTACCTGCCGCACCGCTATCCCATGCTCCTCGTCGACCGCATCGTCGAGTTCGAGGCCGAGAAGCGCATCGTCGGCATCAAGAACGTCACGATCAACGAGCCGTTCTTTCAGGGACACTTCCCCGGGCACCCCATCATGCCCGGGGTGCTCCTGGTCGAGGCCATGGCCCAGGTGGGGGGCCTGCTGCTCATGGAGAGCGAAGAGGACCCCCAGAGCAAGGTGGTGTACTTCATGGCCATGGACGGCGTGAAGTTCCGCCGGCCGGTCGTTCCCGGCGATCAGGTGAGGTTCGAGCTGACGATGCTGCAGTACCGGCGGGGGGTGTGCCGCATCCGGGGGGAGGGACGCGTGGACGATCAGGTGGTGGTCGAGGGCGAGCTCATGGCCCGGGTCATGGACCGATGAGCGAGGGCACGGGGGGCGCCACCAACGAGGAACTCGGGGTCGAGATCCACGAGACCGCGATCGTCCACCCCGACGCCGAGCTGGGCGAGGGGGTGGTCGTGGGTCCCGGGGCGATCGTGGGGCCCGGCGTGCGTATCGGCGCAGGCACGGTGCTGGGCCCGCGGGTGCTCGTCGAGCGCGATACGGTCGTGGGGCGCGACTGCCACTTCTTTCAGGGGGCCGTGCTGGGCACCGACCCTCAGGACCTCAAGTACGAGGGCGAGGAGACGTGGCTCGAGGTCGGAGACCGCACCGTCGTCCGTGAGTATGCGACCCTGAATCGGGGTACCCGCGCGTCCGGCCGTACGGTGGTGGGCAGCGACTGTCTGATCATGGCCTACGCACACGTCGCGCACGACTGCGAGCTGGGGAACCACGTGATCCTCTCGAACGCCGTCAACATGGGCGGTCACGTGCTCATCGAGGACTGGGTGGTGGTGGGCGGCGTGACCGCCATCCATCAGTTCGTGCGCATCGGCGCGCACGCCTTCGTGGGCGGCGGGTCTCGCGTGCCCCAGGACGTGCCGCCCTACCTGCGTGTGGCCGGCAATCCCTGCCGCCTCTACGGGCTGAACACGGTCGGGCTCGAACGGCGCGGTGTGTCGCCCGAGGTGCGACGGGCGCTCAAGCGCACCTACCGGATCCTCTTCCAGTCGCGACTCCCGCTCACGCGGGCTCTGGAGCGGGCCGAGGAGGAGGTCGAGCAGATCCCCGAGGTCCGCCACCTGCTCGCGTTCATCCGCGGAAGCGAGCGCGGCATCACGGCGCGATGAGCCCCGGGGGGCGGGCGCTCCCGCGCATCGGCGTGGTGGGCGTGGGGAGCCTGGGCTACCATCACGCGCGCATCCTGGCCGGTCTCGAGGGCGTCCGCATGGCCGGCGTCTACGATGCCGACGAGGCCCGCGCGGCCGAAGTGGCTGCGGCGCACGGCGTGAGGGCGCACGCCTCCCTCGGGGCGCTGCTCGAAGCGGCCGACGCGGTCGTGGTGGCCGTACCCACCGTGGCGCACGAGGCGGTGGCGGTGGCGGCGCTCGAGCGGGGCGTACACGTGCTCATCGAAAAGCCCATGGCCTCGTCGCTCGCCGAGGCCGACCGCATTCTCGAGGCGGCGCGGCGGGGCGGCGCGCTCGTTCAGATCGGGCACGTCGAGCGGTTCAACGCCGCCGTGCGCGCGGCCGCGCCCTACCTCGAGGAGCCGCTGTTCGTCGAGTCGCACCGTATGGCCCCGTTCGTGCCGCGCTCGATCGACGTGGCGGTGGTGCTCGACCTCATGATCCACGACGTCGATCTGGTGGGCGCCCTGGTGGGCCGGCCGGTGCGCGCGATCGCCGCTACCGGCATCCCGGTGCTCACCGGCAACGTCGACATCGCCAACGCACGCCTGGAGTTCGAGGGGGGGGCGGTGGCGAACCTCACGGCGAGTCGCGTCTCGACCGAACGCAAGCGGAAGGTGCGCATCTTCCAGCGTTCGGGGTACCTTTCCCTCGACCTGGCGGCCGGCGTGGGCGAGTTCCTGCGCCTCAAGCGGGCGCTGCCGGTCTTCGAGGCGGCCCCCGTATCGGGCGGCGGACACGGCGCGGAGGCGCCCGGGGAGCCGGACGGAGGCAGGGACGCGGCGTCGGCGGCCCCGCTGCCCGCCGGAGGACTCGAGGACGTGGTCGAACGCATCCCGCTCCAGGGGGACGGGGTAGAACCCCTACGGCTCGAGCTGGAGGCCTTCCGCGACGCCGTGCGGGGGGAGCGCGCGCCGGCCGTCGACGGAGAGCAGGGCAGGCAGGCCCTGGCTCTCTCCCTGTCCATTCAGGAGCGGATCGAGAGCCATGTCGCTGATACGCGTCCGTCGTGAGCGGAAGAAGAACTGGATCGACACGCGCAAGGGGTTGTCGCCGACCAAGCTGATCCTGCTGCTGGCGGTGGTGGGCCTCGTCATCTGGTTCCTGGGGTACCGCTTCTGAGACACGAGGCCGCGGTGCCCGGTGCGCCCCGCATCCTCATGCTCGCCGGAGAGGCCTCGGGCGACCACCACGGCGCCGCCCTGGCGCGGGCGCTGCGCCGCCACTGGCCGGACGCGCGCCTCGAGGGTCTCGGCGGTCCGGCCATGGAGGCCGCGGGCGTGCGGCTGCTGGCCGGGCTCGATCGCCTGGCCGTGATGGGTCTGGCCGAGGTCGTGCGCCACCTGCCCGCCTTCATGGATCTGCTCAGGCGGATCGAGTGCCGCCTCGAGCGCGCGGACCTCGTGATCCCCATCGATTACCCGGGCTTCAACCTGCGCGTCGCGCGGGCCGCGCACGCCCGCGGGGTGCCGGTGCTCTACTACATCGCGCCCCAGGTCTGGGCCTGGCGCCCGGGCCGTGCGGCACGGCTGGCGCGCTGGGCCGACCGCATCGCGGTCATCCTGCCCTTCGAGGTCGACGTGCTGCGGCGTGCCGGGGGCGACGCCCACTTCGTGGGTCACCCGTTGTTGGACGACTATGCTGCCGACGGCGACGGGAAACGGGCGGAGGCGGACCGAAGCGCCCTGCGTGCGGCGGGCCTCGACCCGACGCGCCCGATCCTGGCCGTGCTCCCCGGCTCACGCCGTCAGGAGCTGGCCCGCCACCTGGAGTGCTTCGCGCGGGCGGCGCGGGAGCTGATGCGGCGCAGCGGCGAGGGCCTGCAGGCTGCGCTGGGCCGAGCGCCGGGCGTGGCGCGCGCCGCGCTCGAGCCCGCGGGCCTGCCCGTGGTGGACGACACGCGGGCGCTGCTGCGGGCGGCCAGGGCCGCGCTCGTGAAGTCGGGCACGTCCACGCTGGAGGCCGCGCTGGCCGACACGCCCCTGGTCGTGGGGTACCGCACGCACCCGCTCACGTACGCGGTGGCGCGGCGGCTGGTGCGCCTCGACTCGATCGCGTTGGTGAACCTGGTGGCGGGCCGCCGGATCGTGCCCGAGCTGGTGCAGGGCGACCTGACCCCGTCGGCCCTCGCCGACGCGGCCGAGCCGCTGCTCGACGCGGCGGCGCCCGCCCGGGCGGCGCAGCTCGA
>RFGQ01000051.1 GCA_003695865.1 Gemmatimonadota bacterium
ACGCCGGCGATGAGCAGCCCGAGCGCCGTCCGCGCCTGGCCGCTCAGGCCCGCGGTCACGTCTTCGTCGGAGCCGGGCCCGGCCGGCTCGTCGGGCGCATGGCGCCAGCAGTAGTCCGACCCGGCCGACGCCTCGGCACGGCAGCGCCCGCCCGTCTTGGTGGTGCCGCGACAGCGTGTCATCGATCGTCCTCCTTCCCCCACGCGGCGCACCGACGCGCCGCGCCTGCCTAATGGTAGCGTCCTCGCTCCGGCGCCGCATGGCGGCGGCCCGGGGCCCTCGCCAGTTTGGACGCATGAAGCGCTTGTTTCGCCGCCTGCTGCGCGGCGTGGGTCTCGCCGCGGCCTCCGCCCTGGTGCTGTCGCTCGCCACCGCGGCGGGCGACCCTCACCCGCTCGCCACCGCCCCGGCCGGGCCACCCGACGCCACCGCGCCCACCGAGCGCGTGGGCGCCCTGCACGTCCACACCCGGGCTTCGGACGGCGGCGGCACGCTCGACGACGTGGCCGAGGCCGCGCTGGACGCCGGGCTCGACTTCGTGGCCGTGACCGACCACCACGCGCGTCCCCTGACGACGCCGGCCCGGCGCGCCGGCGTGCTTCTGGTGGTCGGTGAAGAGCTGCGGGTGCCCGACGGGCACGTGGTCGTGCTCGGTGGGGCCGCGACCGGCGCTCCCGAACTGCGCATCGCGGCCCATCCCGAGGGGCCGACGCGGCCCTGGCGGGGCGCTGGGCGTGCGGGCTTCGACGCGCTCGAGGTGTGGAACTGGGACAGCGACTGGAGGGACGACGGACTGCGGGACTGGGCGGGCGCGCTGGCGCTGCTCATGTGGAAACCCGAGGCCGCCATGCTGCGGTTGATCGATCGCCCCGCCGCGTCGCTGGAGCGCTGGGACGCGCTGCTGACCGAGGGGGAGCCGGTGCCGGGACTGTGCGCGGTCGACGCGCATCAACGCGTGACGCTGGGAGCCGCGGGGGCGCTCCCCTTCCCCCGCTACCGAGACCTGTTCCGGCTGGCCCGCATGCACGTGTGGCTCGACGACGACGCCCCTCGCGCGCCCGTGGACGAGGCCGCCGCCGTCGTCGAGGCCCTACGCCGTGGGCGCGCCTTCTGCGCCTTCGACGCCCGAGCCGACAGCCGGGGCACCCGGGTGTGGGCCGCCGGTCCCGGCGGCACCGCCGGCCCCGGCCAGACGCTCGTCTGGTCCGACCCGCCGCCCACGCTCAGCGTGCGCGTGCCCGACCCCGGCAAGCCGGTCGAGATCGTGGTCGTGCGTGCCGGCGAGGGCCCGGTCCACCGGGTGCCCGGCCCCGAGGCGCTCGCCCTGCCGCTGCCGGGCCCGGGAGTCTACCGCGTCGAGGTCTCGCTGCTTCGCGGGCGCCGCGCCGTGCCCTGGATCCTCACCAATCCCCTTCGGATCGTGGAGGCGGGGCCCGAGGGGTGATCGAGGCACCGCGCGTCGCGCCTCGACGGAACCCACGAGCGCCCCAGCGCATTCGGCGCACGGACCTGCTGCGCCGCTGACGCCTCTCAAGGCCCGACGGCGGTGTGACGATGCTGGGGTAGGGTGCTGACGGGCAGGCCCGCTCCCCGACACTCGAGCCCGATCGTCCATGCAGCGGATCGTCCCCGACGCCCGATCCTTCATGCTGGCCACCGTGGTGGCCAGCGGCATCACCATTTCCCTGATCGTCGCGGGTGCGGTGCGGAACACCCGCCTCGCGGCGGCGGAAGCCCAGCTCCGGCAGGACGCTCAGAGCCTCGCGCACCTCCTCACGTCGCGCTACGGCGAAGCCATCGTCAAGCTCGACGCGTTGGCCGACCTGATCGCATCGGGCGGCGCGGACCGCACCCTGTTCAACCGTTTCGCCGCATCCCTGCGGGCCTCGCACCCCGAGATCGAGGCCTTCACCTGGCGTCCGCGCGTACCCGCCGACGACGTCGACGCGTTCATCGCGTCGATGCGCGCGGACGGGTTTCCCGGATTCACGATCCACAATGGAGAGGGAAGCTCTGGCCCGCCGCCCGACCTCCCGGAGTACTATCCGATCGCGTTCCTCGTGCCCGTCGAACTCCCGCGCAAGAACCTCGGATACGAGGGACGCACGGGCCGCGGCACGTTCGACGACATCATCGCCCGCGCGCGGGCCTCTGGGGGACCGGTGATGTCGCGGCTCGTACGACGGAACCCCGACCCCCACTACCCCTACGTCGTGTCGAACCTGCAGGCGGTCCGTCGGCGGACGGAAGCTCCCGGGGCGCGGGGTGACGACGGCGCCCTGATCGGTTTCGTCGGGATGGGCCTGTACCTCGACTCGCTGGTCGCCCAGGCCGCGACCGCAGCCGACTCGCTCCGCCTCGACTTCCGAGTCGCGGGGGCGGCGGAGGACGGCTCCGAGATCGAGTTCGCGCCTTCTGCGGCCGGCGTACCGGCGAGTGGGTTCGCAAGCGACAGGGGGGTCGAACTCCCCGTGCGGATGGGGAACCGGTGGTGGACCCTGACCGCGTGGCCGCGCGCCGAGCGACTTCCCGCGTCGGTGACTCCCTGGGAGGTCGGGGTGTTCGTTATCGGTGCACTCCTCAGCCTCCTGGTGGCGCTCGAGGTGCGCGTGCGCCTGGCCAGGACGGACGCCGAGCAGGCCCTGCTCGAAGAGAAGCTCCGCCTGCAGGCGGTGGACCTCGAACGCAGCCGGCTGGAGGCCACGGCGCTCCGCGCGCAGCGGGTCGAGTTGGCAGGCACGCTGGCGGCCGGCCTGGCGCACGAATTCAACAATCTGTTCATCTCGATCGCCGGCTTCGGCGAGCTCATCCGCATGGACGAGGATCCGGACAGCGAAGCGGCCCGCAACGCGGGAGAGATCATCGCCGCCGCCGCCCGCGCCCGCGACCTCACCCGCCAACTCCTCTCGCTCGGCAGGGAGCGGGCGCCGACGTTCGTTGAGGTCTCACTGCGCGAGGTCGTCGCCCAGGCCGTGAAACTGCTCCGGCCCACGCTCCCCGCGGGTATCCATGTGGAGTACAGTGAAGAAGCGCTCGCGCAGGTCGACCTGCGAGGCGACGCCACGCAGCTCACCCAGGTCGTTCTGAACCTGTGCAGGAACGCCGCCCAGGCCATCGGCCCGAGCGGCGGAACGATCGAGATCTCAGCGGAGCGCGTCGGCTCGCGGCTCGACCCGGACGCTCCGCACACGGAGGACGACACGACCGCCGGATTCGTGCGCCTCACGGTTCGGGACGACGGGCCCGGGATGGACGCGGAAACGATGGAGCACCTCTTCGAGCCGTTCTTCTCGACGAAGGACTCGAGCGAGGGAAGCGGGCTCGGCTTGTCGGTCGTCAAACGGATCGTGGAGGCGCACGGAGGCCGCATTTCCGTGAACAGCGGTCCCGGCGAGGGCACCTGCTTCGAACTGCTCCTACCGATTCATGAAGGCGTCGAAGCCTCTGCCGATACGCCCCGCCCGGCGTCGAAGCCCGACGCCCAAGCGCCGGGCCCGGGCGCCGAATCGCCGCCGGCCGGGCCGCCCGCCGCCCGGGAACGCCCCGCCCGCAGGGGCCAAAGCGCCGCCTCGAGCGAAGACCGAGAGGCGGCCCCCCGCCTGGTGGTCGTCGACGACGAGCCGCAACTCGCGGGCCTGATCCGCATGCAGCTCGAACGGGCCGGCTACCGGGTTCGCTCCTTTACCGACCCGATGCGGGCCGACGCCTGGCTTGCCGAGCACGGCGGACGGATCGACGCCCTGGTCACCGACCAGATGATGCCCGGGCTCAAGGGCACCGAACTGGCGCGCCGGTGTCGGGCCCGATGGCCCGATCTGCCCGTCATCATGGTGTCCGGATACCTCGGAGCTGCGGAACATATCGACCTCGGGGAAGGCGCCGGAGAGATCTCGGCCGTGCTCCCCAAGCCGTTCGAGATGCAGGAGCTGCTCGAGGTCGTGGGCCGGTTCGTGGCAGTCGACAGCCGGGCCCAGGAGGCGTCGTGAGGAGCACCCGAGTCCCCGGTTCCCGAGCGGACGCCCGCCGCGTCCGCGGACCGGCGAGCGCCGTCTGGGCGGGCGTCATGCTCGGGATGCTCGGCCTCACGTTCACGGTGCTCGGCAGTTCCACCCTGCGCCAGCTTCAGCGCACCGAGGCCAGAGTCGCGTTCGAGGACGCAGCGGCGGCCCGAGTCGCGGCGATGCAGAGGGCCTTCGATCAGCCGGTGGAGGTCCTGCACGGTCTGGCGGCGCTGCTCGCCGCGCAACCGCAGCTCGACCGCAAGGGGTTCTCGCGCTATGCGGGTGAAGTCCTCTCGCCCGGGCTGCAGGTGCTCGCGTGGCGCCCGCGTCTGGCGCCGGCGGACCTGGCCGTCTTCGAGGCCCGGCTCCGGCACGAATACGGGCGCGAGATCCGTGTACGCCCCGGCACGCCCCGCGTCGCCGGCGGTGCACCGCTCGACGCGTACTTCCCCATCCTCTACCTCGAACCGAGCGCGAGTTTCACTACCCTCGTCGGTTTCGAAGGTCGGGCGGACAGCCTGTACCGCGCCCCCATGGACCGGGCACGCGATACCGGGCGTCCCGCCGTCACGCCGCTCGTGCGGCTGCCCGGGCGCCCCGAGACGGAGGCCACCGCGACCATCTACCTGCCCGTATTCCCCGCGGGAGTGAGCCCCGCCACGCCCGCGGAGCGCGCCGCCGCGCTGACCGGCTTCGTGTCGGGTGTGGTCGACGTGCGCGCCCTGCTCGACGAAGCGCTCAGGGTGTTCACCGACTCGGCCGTCTCCGTCACGGTCTACGCGGACGGACCGGAGGGCGCCCAGAGCCTGGCGTACGCCACGGCCGCGGGCCGGCCCACCGACGACGCCTCGTTCCGCAAGCGCACACGAGTCGACCTGGGCGGGCGGCCGTGGACGGTCGAGTTGGTGCCGAGTGAGTCATTCCTCGCCCGATACCGCGATCCGGCCCCCACGCTGGCGCTCCTGTCGGGGTTCGTGATCACGCTGCTCGCGAGCGCGTTCCTGTGGCAGCTCCTCAGCCGCAAGGCGCAGGTCGAGGCCGAAGCCCGAGCACGCACCCGCGCGCTCGCGATCGAGGTCGAACGCCGCCAGCGGGCGGAACGGGCACTGGAGAACCGCCGCAGCCTCGAGCGACTGGGAGGACTCGCGGCCGGAATCGCCCACGAGTTCAACAACCTCATCCAGATCATTCGCGGCTTTGCGGAGGTCACGAAGGGGGAGGTGCCGCGGGGCTCCCGCGTCGATCGGCACATGGACGAGGTGCTGGCCACGACCCGCCGGGCGAGCGAAGTGGTTCAGCGGATCCTCCGCCTGAGCGGGCACAGCGTCACGGTGATGGGCCACCTCGATCTGGTGAACGTCTTCAACGCCGCCCTGGACCGGGCGCGCACCCGTCTCGGCGACGGCCCGGTCCTGGTTGCGGCCCGGAGCATCGACCTGGCCCGCATCGAAGGGGACCGCGAACAGCTCACGGGTGCCATCGCGGACATCGTCGTCGGCACCGCACGGCACGTCCCGCCCGGCCGAGACCTTCAGGTGCGGCTCGACACCGCCGATGTCGGTCCGGCCGAGGCGATGGAGTGGGCTCTGGACCGGGCCGGCACCTACCTGAGGATCGCCGTCGCAGCCGGCGTCGCGGGCCTGAGCGTGGACGATGTCGCAACGCGGCCGAACGCGGCCGAATCCCGGGACGGGGGGGCCGACTGGCTCGCTGCCGGCGTCGGGGGCGTCGCCGGCGTCGCGCACCGGCACGGTGGCCTGTTGCGAACGCGCGAGACCTCGGAGGGGACCGTCGTGGAGCTGCTTCTGCCCGTTCCGGCGGACTCGCCCGCGACCCCCCCACGCGCGACACGCCGACGGCGTGTCACCGACCCCCTTCGGATCGTGGAGGCGGGGCCAGAGGGGTGACCTGGCGCACGAAGGTGGCGTGCCCCCGCCGCACCTCGCGCACGACCAGCGGAGTCGCGCCCAGGGCGTCGAGTTCGGGTGAGCGAAAGACGATCTTCAGTTCGGCGTCGGGCAGGCCGCCGATGCGAAAGCGCCCGTGCGCGTCGGTGACGGCGTTCGAGCGCCAGCCCATGAGCGACACACGCACACCCGGTACGGGCGTCTCGCCGTCGCGCGCCAGCACCACGCCCATGAGCACGGCCTGGTCGGCGGCGAGCACCGTGTCGCCGTCCATCTCGCGGACGGTGAGAGTGCGCCCGCCTTCCTCGACCACGCCCAGGATCTGCGTCGCGCGGTCGAGCTGCTCGCGGAACGTGCGCCCCACCCGGGGCAACACCAGGCTCCACTCGCGGGCATACCAGGTCCCGTCGGGAAGCGCTCCGAACGTCACGCGGCCCCCGAGCAACTGCGGCGCGTTGGGCATCTCGGGGAGTACGTAGCGGAACTTCAGCCAGCGGAGCTCGACGGTGGCGGGGTCCATCCACAGCGTGCCCCGCACGTCGGCGCGGGCCTCGGGGTCGACGGGCTCGAAGCTCAGGCCCAGGAGCCCCTCTTCCTCGCCCGCCCCCTCGACCACCTGGAAGCAGTGCTGCTCGAGAAAGTCGTCGCTGAGCAAGACGTCCGCGTCGGGCGCGTAGTAGGTATCGGCCTCGCGCCGGCCTGCCTCGCGCCGAAAGCCTTCGCGAGTCAGCTCTTCGGCGTCGAGGCTCACGAACGGTCGCACGGCGCGGCGCCAGTCCGTGCGGTCCATCTCTTCGAGGCCCCCGCCCACGAAGCCGATGATGCGCCGGTAGCGCTGCACCTCGAACTCATAGGCCGAGGCACGGGCGTCCACCACGGTGCGCTGGACCGCCTCGCGCGCCTCCGCCCACAACCGCGCGAGGGTGGGACCGTCCGAAACCTCGGCGCCGCACCGGCGTTCGGTCTCGACCTCGAGACCTCCCAGGCGCACCGGCTCCAGCGCCAACGTGAGCGTCTCGATCCGGCGTTCCCCCCCGCGCAACTCGAAACGGGCGGACGGCACCTGCGCGAAGCCGATCACGTCGACGAGCAGGCGATAACCGCCCGGCTCGAGACCCTCGATCATGAATCGGCCGTCCGATCCGGTCAGCACCGTGGCGGCCAGGTCGTCGCGGTCGTCGAGCGCCGAGACCAGCGCCGCCATCACGGGGAGTCCCGAAGCATCCCGTACCTGCCCCAGGACCACGGGCGGAGCCAGACGTTCGGGGGGAAGCACGCCGGGCCTGCCGAGCACGATCTGGCCGCGCGGCGACACGAACGCCTCGAGGTCGGTACCGTCGATGAGGGCCAGAATGAGTTGGGCGCGCGACCGACCGGCGGTGTCGAGCAAGGCCGGGCGGGCGAGTTCGGGCAGGTCGCTGCGAAACGCGATCCCCAACCCGCCGTCGTCGGCCAGGCGCCTGAGTGCCTCGGCCACGGTGAGCGAGTCGAGCGACCCACGAAACGGCTCGCGCAGGGCGGAGACGCCCGCGCCGTCGGCGGCCAGACGAACGAAGCGCTCCCCGATGCCCTGAGAAGAAGCGCCCGGCGCGACGCACAGCTGTACTGCCAGACCGCCGAGGAGCAGGGCGGCCCACCGTACGCGCACCGGGACACCTCTCATCCGTCTTACCCTCAGGGCACGCTGCCTCCGTGCACGACCACTGTGTCACCGCGTACTTCGACGCGGGCTCCCAGCAGCACGCCGAGCCCCTCGGCGGTGTCGCGCAGCGAGGGTGAGGCCGGCGTACGCAACTCGATCCGGGTGGCCGGATCGATCGCCTCGAGCCGGAAGCGCACGCCGAACCAGCGCTCGAGGTGACGCAGCGCCTCGGCCAGCGGCACGTCGACGAGGACGATGCGGTCCCGTGCCAGGGCCTCGACCGCTTCTCCGGGCGCGACATCGACCTCGATGCGGCCGGCCCTCTCGGCACGCGCCTCCTGGCCCGCCTCGAGGATCACGCCGGCCGCCCCGTCGGGCCCCGTCGCGTCGGGCCCGGCGACGAAACGCACGCGCCCGCTGAGCACCCGCACCCGCGGCGTGCCGCCGTCCGCGTAGGCCGAGACGTCGAAGCGGGTGCCCAGCACCTCGGTGAGGGTGCCGCGTGCGCGCACGCGGAAGGGGTGTCCGGCGTCGTGCTCGACGTCGAAGAAGGCCTCGCCCTCGAGCACGACGCCCCGCTCCACACGCCCGAAGTCGCGGGGGTAACGCAGCGTGCTCGCCGGCGCGAGCCGCACGTGCGACCCGTCGGGCAGCGTGACCTCGCGGCGTTCGCCGACCGCGGTGGCCACGACCACGTCGCCCCGCGCGCCCACCTGCACCGCCGTCCACACGCCCGCAGCCGCCACGATCAGCACCGCCGCCCAGCGCAGCACGCGCGGGCCGGCCGCCAACGGCCGACGAGGCGGCAGGCCGGCGCCGGGAGTCGAGGTAGCGGCCCGCGCGCCCATCACCGACGCGTCGTCCTCCGACCCGCCGACCCGCGAGGGCCGGGGGGCTCCGGGCTGCACCGCTGCAGAGGACCCGTCCATGCGGGCGCGTACACGCCGCCAGGCGGCGTCCACGTCCCAGTCCTCTTCGGCAGCCGGATCACCCCCGGCCCGCAGGGCCGCGAGCAGCTCACCCCGGGCCGGGTCCCGGGCCAGCCAGGCCGCGACCCGCGCGCGTTCCTCGGCGCTGGCCTCGCCGGCCAGGAAGCGGTCCACGACCTCTTCCTGCAGACCCCAGAACCCCTTGTCGTCGCCGGTGGTCACCGGATCATCCCTCCAGGTCGGCCAGCTCGGCGCGTAGCGCCGCCAGGCCGCGGGTGAGTTGTCGCTCCACGCCCTTCACGGAAATGCCCATCGCTTCGGCGATCTCCCGATGGGAGAGGTGGTGCCGCCAGCGCAGCACCATCGCCTCTCTGCAGCGGGCGGGCAGGGCCTCGACGGCCTGCCAGATGCGCGCCGCACGCCGCCGCCCGTCGACCGCCTCGAGGCGCCGCTCGGCGGCGTCGCCCTCGACCCTTCCCCCCGCCGCGGCCCCCGCGGGACTCGCGGCCCGCCCCGCCGCAGGCAGTTCCACGCCGGCCGCGTCCTCGTGGCGGTCGCGCGCCCGGTCGGCCCGCACCGCATTCAGGGCCCGGTTGCGGGCCGCCCGCAGAAGGTATCCCCG
>RFGQ01000511.1 GCA_003695865.1 Gemmatimonadota bacterium
GCTCCTCGAGCGGCAGGCGCCAGCGCGCGAGCACCGCGTCGGCGATCGTGTCCGGGTCGAGCGGCGTGACCAGATCGGGGTCGAGCCGGCGCACCGCCTCGCGCGCGCCCGTCCACTCCGACACCACCGGCTCGAGCCCGGCGCGCATCGCCTCGACGACCGTGATGCCCCAGGCCTCGCCCCGCGCCGGATGCACGTAGAGCGATGCTTCGGCCAGATAGGGGGCCAGCGTCTCGCTCGGGCCCGGGGCGTGGACGCTTGCGGGCGGCACACCCGCCGCCTCCACGAGGCCCCGCAGGTAGTCGGCGTCCCACCGCCCGACCACCGTGAGCGTCGCGTCGGGGCGGGCGTCCACCACCCGGCGAAAGGCGGCGAGGAGCAGGTCGATCCCCTTGTACCAGCCGCGCCAGCCGTCGGGCCCGTTCCCCACGAAGAGCAGCGCCGGGCGCTCGTAGGCGGGGGTGACACGCAGAAACGCCTCGAGGCGGTGCTCCGCCACGGCCGAGGGGATCGTGTACAGGGGCGGGCACGCCGGTCCGAGCAGGTCGCGCGCGAGGTCGGTGAGCATCGAGCCCACACACACGAGCGCGTCGTAGGCCGCGAGCGTCGTCCGCAGCGCACGCTCGGTCCGGGGCGGATAACGGCCCGCGTACAGGAAGTAGAGCACCTCGTTGGCGAGCAGGGCCGCCGTGCGCTGGTCGGCGCCGAGCAGGCGGAGCCGCCGCATGAGCACCGGCACCACGTGGTGTCCCTCGGACAGGATCAGGCGTCGCTGCCGGCGCGCCGGAAGGGCCACCGCGTTGAGCACCCAGCTCGTGTAGCGCCGCAGCCGACCCGCACCCCCCGCGTGCCACGGCAGGAGACGGTCGACGAAGACGAAGTCTGCACCCACCGCGCGGGCCAGCGCCGCGTGGAACGGGTGGGGCCCGGGCCGGCCGTGCACGAAGGCCACGGGAGCCGGAGCTCCGCCGGGGTCAGCGGACCGCAGAGGGCTGCCCTCCGGCGCGCAGGCGGCTGCGGTGGCTGCGGCTCGTCTGGCGCCAGTTCGTCCACAGACGCCGGATTCCCACGGCCGTGAACAGGAAGAACAGCGGCAGGATCTGAGCTCGATGCCGATAGGCCGTGCCGAAGTTGCTCTCCACGAGCGCGTAGGGCACCAGAATCGAGATCAGCACGGCCACGACGAGCAGGCTCGCGCGATCCCCTCGTGTGAGCGCGAGCCGCACGCCGATCAGGAACAGCGGGAAGAGCAGGTACCAGAGCAGCACCTCGGGCATCGTCGCCGTCTGCAGTGCGCTCCCCTGGTCCCACGGGAACGGGCCGAACAGGAAGAAGGCCACCCCGACCGGTAGGTAGCGGAGCGCCTCCTCGGGCGTGGCCGTGGAGTACTCCTGCCCGTAGCCCGAGCCGCCTCGCTGGAAGTCGCGGCGGATGTTCTCGACCGACTCGAGCGGATCTTCCACCGGGACGCGCCTGAGCAGCCCGAACTGTTCGGCGCCGAAGGCGACGCCCACCACCACCGCGGTGCCCATTACGAGCGTGGGCAGGATGCGGCCCCGGCGCACGGAAAGCAGCCAGCCCAGCAAGAGGCCGCCCGCGAGCAGCAGCGCCAGGTAGTCGCGCAGCGTGGCCAGCACGCCGAGCGCCACCAGGATCTGCGCGACCGCCCCCGGCCGCATACCGCGAAGTCCTCGGGCGGCCGTGAGCACGCAGAACGTCACCACCGTCGTTGTGAGCGCGTCACGGATGTTCAGCACCGACCAGAGGACGAGCGACGGGTAGACGGCCACCAGAACGGCCGCCGCCTTGCCCGCCGCCTCGCCCAGCAGGATGCGGCCCAGGTAGAACGTCATGACCGCCGTGGCCGCACCCGCGAACGAGTTCAGGATCCCCAGCGCGAGCCCCGACTCCGAGAACAGGAAGTCGAAGACGCCGTTGAGCACGTAGTAGCCGATCTCCGTGCGGCCCTTGAGGAACTCGGGGAACGGCGCCAGACCGCGCCAGTACTCGGCGAGCTGGTTGCCGTAGAACTCGTAGGTAAAGGCGTCGGGCGCGAAGAAGTAGGGGGTGAGGCCCAGGTGCAGCACGAGCGCCAGCCCGATGCGCAGCACCAGCGCGACCACGAGCAGGCGGGTCAGCCAGCGGCGGGTCGCCGGGTCCTGCTCTCGGCGCAGCAGCGCCACCGAAAGCCCGCCGAGCACGCCGACCTCGAGCGTGAGTGGGAGCGTGACCGCAGGCTGCAGGATGGAGCCGAGCCCCACGAGGAGTCCGGCCAGCACGAGCAACACGATGGCGGCGGGCGCGGCGGCGTTCGACCTCATCGCCGTCCTTCCGGGTCGTTGCCCGACGTTCGCCTCATGACTGCCTCCTCAGACCGAGCGCCCCCGGGGGGGCCTCGGTCCCGGCCAGGCCCCGGAGGTCGGAGCGGATCCGTCCGCGCCGTCTCCCGGCGCACTCACAGAATCCTAAGGCCGTACCGGGCGAACGCAATCAGAAAGGGCCGGCAGCCCGAACGTCAGTCTCTCCGCCCCACCTCCGATCCGTTGTTGCCCCCGCCTCCGCGCCGCCCTAGCTTCGCTGTGACGCAGTACGTTCCAACGCAGCACCCTGCTGGCGATGCATCGCTCCCGTTCCGGGGCACCGCGCCCCACACC
>RFGQ01000512.1 GCA_003695865.1 Gemmatimonadota bacterium
CTCGCCCAGCGCGTGCGGGGCCAGGCCGGTCCAGCGCGCCACCTCGTCGCGCATGCGGGCCTGCACCCGATGCTCCGCCAGGCGGTAGCCGGCCACGGGCCACCCGTGGTGTCGGGCCAGCGCGATCATGCCCGCGTGCTTGCCCGAGCAGTTGTTGTGCACGGGTCGGGGCTCGAGGCCGCTGGCGCACAGCGCCTTCGCCGAGGGTTCGTGAAAGGGCGGGTGGGGTCCGCACTCGAGCGCCTCTTCGTCCGCTCCCGCCCGGCGTAACAGGTCTCTCGCCACCGCTACGTGTCCCGGCTCACCCGAATGCGAGCCGCACGCGAGAGCCAGGTGCTCGGGCCCCAGCTCGAGCGCGGCCGCGACCCCATCCTCGACCAGGGGCAGTGCCTGAAAGGGCTTTGCCGCCGAGCGGAAGAAGGTCGGCGTGTGGGGGTCTCCCCACGCCTCGACGAGGCGTCCCTCCGCGTCGGTCACGACCGCGTGCACGGCGTGACACGACTCGGTGCGCCCGCCGCGGGTCACGAAAACGCTCAGGGGAGGTGAGGCGGTCATGCGCTGCGGGGCTCCCTTTTCACCGATTCGACGCTCCGTTCCGCCCACGCGCCGGACGGACCGCGGGGCAGGAAGGTACCGCACCCGCCCCGGGCGGGGGAATGCCCGCGCGGGTCGGGCGCCTGTCTCAGAAGAGTGCGGCCAGGGCGGTGCCGTTCAGCCAGGCCAACCGCAGCCCGAGCACGACCAACACGAGCGCGAACACCCGCCGCAGGAGCCGCACGTCCATACGCTGGTTCAGCCAGGCGCCCAGTCGCGCCGCCGCCACGGCGCCGGGCGCGAGCGCGAGCGTGGCGGGAAGGAACACGTATCCCAGCGCCCCGGCCGGCCGGCCCTGGGCGCCCAGGCCCGAGAGCACATAGGTGAGGGTACCCGCGGTCGCGCCGAACGCGATCATCCCGAGCGAGGTGCCCGCCACCTTCTTCAGGTCGAGCCGCACCGCGTAGATCAGGAACGGAATGGCCAGGATACCCCCACCCACACCCATCAGCGCCGCCAGAAAACCGGTGCCGGCCCCGCCCGCCGCGGCCAGGCCCCATCCCCCGCGGGGCGGCGCGGCTGCCGTGCGCCTGCGGCGGTCGGCCACCAGGCGCAGACCGGCTGCGACCAGCAGCACACCGAAGCCCGCCTTGAGCGCACCGGCGGGGACTTCGGTGGCCGCGCGGGCGCCCAGCGTCGCCCCCACGACGGCCCCCAGGCCCATGGCCAACAGGGTGGGGCGGGCCACCGCATCCTTGCGGTGGTACGCCCAGACCCCCGACGACGAGGCCAACACGATGACCGAGAGGCTCGTGGCGTGCGCCATCACGGTCAGCACCTCGGGATCGGCCGATCCGTCGAACACCTGCGGGAGCAACCAGTAGAGGAAGGGCACCAGGAGCACGCCGCCCCCAAGGCCCAGCAGGCCCGAAAACGTGCCTACGAGCACCCCGAAACCGAGGCACAGCGCGAACGCGGCCGGGCTCACCGGCCCTCTCGCTCAGCGCGGGCGCGGGCCCGCGGCGCCTCCGCGCCCTGCGGCGCTGGGTTCAACGGCCCCCACCGCCCGCGCCGGCACCCTGCACCGCCTCGAACAGGTCGGCCTGCGTCTCGGCCCGCCGCAGCACCTCGAGCGCAGCCCGCAACTGGCCGTCGAGGCCCGACTCGGCGGCGAACGCACCTTCCTCGCCCAACGCTTGAGTCAGGATCTCGCGCTCGAGCCGGGCCCGCATGAAGCGGCGCGAGGCCCGGCGCACGTCGGGCTCGAGAGTCACGCCGGCGTCGGCCAGTTCACGGTAGAACGCGTCCAGATCCGCCTCGGGGAGCCGGAAGCCCTCCGAAACGGCGTGGTCGTTCACGTAGCGCACGGCATAGTCGAACAGATGGGTCGCCAGCACACCCGCGTGGGGGTTCAGAGCCCACACGGCGTCCTGCTCCTCGCTGGTGAGCGTGTCGGGCAACACGATCAGATCGGGCGTGATGCCGCCTCCCCCCACGAGCGTCCGCCCCCCCATCGACCGGAACGTGGGCCGCTCCGCGTCGGCCTCGGGATCGGGCCGCAGCACCGGCTCGCCGAAGATCCCGATCGCGGTGCGGTCGGGCCCGCCGGGCGCGTCGAGTTCATCGAACGGCTTCTGGATGGTCCGGCCCGCGGGAGTGTACCACCGGGCCGTGGTGAGCCGCAGCACGTTGCCGCCGCTCAGCCGATACAGCGTCTGCACCGACCCCTTCCCGAAGCTGCGCTCGCCCACCACGAGCGCCCGGTCGTGGTCCTGGAGCGCACCGGCGAGAATCTCCGAGGCGCTCGCGCTGCCCTCGTCGACGAGCACGACGACCGGAAGGCCCGGAGCCACCTGATCGCGGAGCGCGGAGAACGTCTGGTTCTGATCGGGCACCCGGCCCCGGGTCTCGACGATCAGCTCGCCCCGATCGAGGAAGAGGTCGGCGACACCAGCGCCCTCGTCGAGCAGGCCGCCCGGGTTCTGGCGCAGGTCCAGCACCAGGGCTCGCATGCCCGCCGCTCGCAGATCCGCGATCGCGGCCTCGACCTCCCGCGACGAGGTCTGGTTGAAGACCTGCAGCGGCACGTAGCCGATCCCGTCCTCGAGCATGCGCGCGAAGGGCACCGACTTGAGCTCGATCACGGCGCGCTCGATCGTGAACTCGATCGGCTCCGGCACACCGGGCCGCCGCACCTTCACACGCACGCTCGTGCCCGGGCTGCCCCGCAGGTGTTCGGCGGCCATGTCGGTGTCCCAGTCCTCGGTGGGCACGCCGTCGACCTCCACGATCACGTCACCCGGACGGATCCCGACACGCTTCGCCGGACCGCCGGGCATCGCGGTCATGACGGTGATCTCGCCCTCGCGGCGCAGGATCTCGAGCCCGACGCCGCCGTACTCGGCATCGGCGCCCGAGCGGAAGCGGAACGAGTCCCAGGTCTCGGCGTCGATCAGGTTGGTGTGCGGATCGCCCAGCGACTCGAGCGCGCCGTCGATCGCGCTGCGGTACAACACGCCCTGGTCGACCTCGTCGACGAACGCGCGCCGTACGTGGTCGACCACCTCGCGGAACAGCCGTGCGTCGGCGAACACCGAGCGCTCGGCCTCCACGCCGCGCTGAAGGAACCACCCTCCGGTGACCAGCGCCAGCGCGAATACGGCGATCGGCGCCAGGATCGTGCGGTTGTTTTTCATGCCGTCCTCCTGCTCCAACCTCGACTAACCGCCGGAGGAAGGGAAGATCCGCGGGAAGGATTCACGCAACGCGGCGCGCACACGGGCGTGCACGTGTTCCGGGGCGCCCGACGCATCGATGGTCCGCACGCTCGGGTCGTGCGCGGCGAGTTCCAGATAGCCCCGGCGCACCCGCTCCAGGAAGGCCTCCCCCTCCCGTTCGATGCGGTCCGGCCCACCCCC
>RFGQ01000513.1 GCA_003695865.1 Gemmatimonadota bacterium
CGCGCCACAAGACGGCGGCCTCGTCGGGCGCCTCCGCGAGCCGCGCTTCGGCCAGGGTGAGCGAGCCCGCCGCGTCGCCCGCGGCGTACAGGGAGTCGATGCGTGCGAGCGCCCCGCGGTTCGCGGAGGTGCCGACCGTGTCGGCAGGCGCCCCACCCCGCGCGCGCGGCGGCCCGTCCACGCGGTCGGGCGGATCCTGCGCCCCGGCCGGCGCCGCCGGCACGAGCGCACCGCCCGCCAGGACGGCGGCCACCACGAGGAGCCGACCGCTCAAGCGGGGTAGGCCGCGCGGAACGCGTCGGCAAGCGCCGGCCCGGCCCCCGCGTCTTCGTGCTTGAAGAACACGAACGTCTCGTTCCATCCCATGCCGCGGATGCGCTCGGCCCAGTCGGCGAGCGCCGCCTCGTCGTACGTCTCTCGTCTCAGGCGCACATACCCGTAGGGGGCCGTGCGCACGAGCGGTGCGTCCTGCTCACCACCGGTGTCGGTGGCCGCGAGCGCCAGGCCACGGTCCTCGAGCAGCCGGTACACCTCGTCGTCGAACCAGGTGGAGGACCGGAATTCGAACGCCACCCGCAGACCCTCGGGGAGCAGGTCGAGCAACTCGGCGAGTGCGTCGAGATCCTTCCTGAACCAGGCCGCCGTCTGGAAGAGGAGCGGTCCCAGCCGCTCCCCCAGCGCCGGCACGACGCCCAGCAGGTAGGCCAGCGCGTCGGCGGCCTCGGCTGGTCGCTTCCGGTGGCTCACCTTGCGGCTCACCTTGAGCACGAAGCGAAAGTCGTCGGGCACCTGTTCGGCCCAGCCCTCGAGCACGCTGCGGCGCGGCATGCGGTAGAACGTGTTGTTGATCTCGACCGCGGGGAGGCGCTCGCCGTAGTAGGCGAGCATGCGGTCGGCAGGCAGATCCTCGGGGTAGAAGGGCCCCTTCCACTCCTTGTACGCGAAGCCGCTCGTCCCCACCCAGAGCGTCATGACCCTCCTCCCGCTGCGGTGCGGCCGTGGGGCCGCGCCACGTAGGGACCATCGACCCGGACGTCCCCGCATGCGCCGCCGGGCACCCTCGGAACGCACACGGGGCGGAGCGCCTCGCGCCCCGCCCCGCCCGCCGTTCAGGCCTCGTCCGCCTCTTCGTCGTCGGCCCTTCTGGGCACGTTCGGGCCCGTCTGGATGACGGCCCCGATGCGGCGGCGCTTCTGCAGGTTGGCCTTGCCGTGTTCGTTCAGGTACTGCTCGTACCGCGCCCGCCCCGCCTCGTACTCCTCGGGAGAGAAGTAGATCGGCGCCGGGTTGTCGCGGTTGTCGAGCAGCTCGATGGAATCCACGTCTCCGTCGTCGTCCAGGTGGATCCGCAGTTCCATGCCGAGCGGATGCAGCACCTGCCGGTTCAGCTCGAACATGATCCCGTTCTCCACCAGGAACTGAACGGGGTTTTCTATGCGCTTCATCTCAACCTCGGTTCGTCGTCCTTGCGCGCCGGCCCCTCGCCGGGGCACCGGCCACGCGGGTGCACGTGTCTGCACTCCTCCACACATCGCTCTCGCGCGGGTCCGACCCGCCGCCCGCACCGCGGCGCCCCACCGGGGGCGCCCCGAACGCTAATCTACCCCGCTGGCGCCCACAACGGCCCCGGGCGCCCGAATCGTCCGCCGCCGCGGCGGTCGTCGAACGGAGGGACGCGGCGCTCGCCGGCCTGGGGAGTCGGGTGCCTCGTGGCGCACCGACGACGCCGGGTTCGAGGGCACGGCGGCGCGGCCTAACCCGCCCATCCCCCGGGGCGTGCGCCGGCCGGGGGCGCACCGGGGCCGGCTCAGAGCCGGTAGCCGC
>RFGQ01000514.1 GCA_003695865.1 Gemmatimonadota bacterium
GGTCACCCCCGGAAAGCCGCACGCGCAAAGCCACGGATGGTCGAACTCGATCCGCGCGGGGTCGCCCCACACCCGACCCGATCGGGCGGACGGGAGGACCCCAGGGTTGGTCGCGGACCTACGGGGCCGCATGGATCGTGAGAAACGTCGTGCAGCGCGTGGCGGAGTAAGGAAGGAAGGTCCTGCAGCAGTCCCGCGTCTGCTATACTGCCCGCGCCGCAGCCCCAACACAACAAAAAAAACCCGACGCCGCTCGGGCGCCGGGCTTGGCGATGGTCGCTACTGGACTCGAACCAGTGACCCCTACGATGTGAGCGTAGTGCTCTACCAACTGAGCTAAGCGACCAACCTTCGCCTCCGCAGGTACCTTCCGGAGACGGCGAATCCGGGCCGGAACGGCCCGGATCGCATACCCCCACGGGGACTCGAACCCCGGTCTCCTGGCTGAGAACCAGGTATCCTAGGCCACTAGACGATGGGGGCACAGGATACCCTTCCCGCAGGAAGGGCCCAAACGATAAATCCGTCTCGCGTGACGGGTCAACCCCCTGCGCAGAGCTGTGAGATGGGGTCGCCCCGGCGGCGTCCGGCCGCCGTCGCCGCGTGCCTTCAACGGCGAAGCTCAACCCAATCGAAGGCTCGGTTGTCCTGTGTGGGTGGCCGCGCCGGCCCGGGGCCGGGGGGCGAAACCGCCGCGGCCGCGATCCGTACCAGCACATGCAGACCAGGAGCAGGGGGGAGGATGTCGACGGACATGGCGACGAAGCTCAACGACGAGTCCATCGAAAGCTGGCTGACCCGCAGGGAGGGCTGGTCACGCGACGGGGACCGGCTCGTGAAGGAGTACCGCTTCGATTCGTTCCGCGACAGCATCGTCTTCGTGAACCGCGTCGCGACGATCGCGGACGAACTCGATCACCACCCGGACATCGACGTGCGCTACGACAGGGTCTCGCTCTCGTTGAGCTCGCACGACGCCGGCGGGATCACCGACCGCGACCTCAAGCTCGCCGAACGGATCGACTTCGCGACTTCGGCACGCTGAGGCCACCCGCCAGGATCGCCGACCGCGAGCGGGGCCGGTCGGGCATCAAGGCCGCAGGACCAGCAGGTCGGGCAGCGCGCGCAGGGTGTGGTGCGGCCGCTCGCAGGCCAGCACGCTCTCGCTGAACGGCCCCCAGAGGGCCGCGGCGGTCCGCACCCCCGCCGCCCGTCCGGCGCGCACGTCGAAGGGCGAGTCCCCCACGAACAGCACGTCCTCGCCGCCGGGTCCGGTGCCCAGCAGGTCGAGGGCGCGCCGCACGGGCTCGGGGTCCGGCTTGGGCCGCTCGACCTCGTCGCCGCACACGCACACCTCGATGCGCTCGGCCAGCCCGCAGCACGACAACGTCCGCTCGGTCATCCGCCGGCCTTTGCTGGTCACGAGGGCCACGGGCACGCCGGCCACCCGCAGCGCGTCGAGCACCTCGGCCGCGTGGTCGAAGGCGCGCACCCGGCCGTCGTGGAGCGCCTCCTGATGCGTGTTGTACGTGGCCACCATCGCTTCCCACTCGGCTTCGTCGCGCGCAAAGTCCCGCATCTGCACGCGTAGCGGGCGCCCCATGGTGGCCAGCCAGCGCTCGGGCGGCAGGCGCTCGCCCAGGTGCGCTTCCACCGTGCGTTGAAAGCACTCGACGATCAGCGCCGTCGTGTCGGCCAACGTGCCGTCCAGGTCGAAGAGGACCGCCCGCCAGGGATGGCCGACCCGACGCACCCGCGGTGGGCCGTGCCCGCGCCCCGCCCCGCTCATCGGCTCCCATCCCGGCCGGAGTCCGACGGTCCCTCCGCCCCCGCCCCGGGGGCCTCGGCGTCCGGATCCGCGGTGCCCGGCCCTCCCGACCACCGCAGAAAGTCACGCGCAATCCGGTAGACCGTCCCGTTCCAGCGCAGCCCGAAGTGGCTCGGGCAGCACACGGCCCGGTTGTCGGCACCTTCCAGCACCGCCGACCGGCCGGGGATTACGTGCGTGTCGATCAGCGTGCGCACCGTGAGGGCCGGGGGCGTCCGCACCCCCGCCCAGTCCACGGCCAGCTCCCGCAGGAACGTGCTGCCCGGCCGCATCTCGCGCCCGCCGTCGCCCCATGCGAGCCAGGCGGTATAGGTGCCGTGATGGGGCGTCCCCAGGAACGCCACCCGCCGCACCCCTTCGCCTCCGTCGGCCAGGTAACGGCGCACCGCCAGACCACCCATCGAGTGGGCGACGATGTCCACGGCGGGCGCTCCCGTGGCCTCACGCAGCGCCTCGACCGCGCGCCCGACCTCGCGCGCGTGGAGTCGGTTGGAGCCCACCGGATCGTCGAACGTGATCGCCACCACGGCCTCGGCCGGCCAGCCGTCCTTCTCGA
>RFGQ01000515.1 GCA_003695865.1 Gemmatimonadota bacterium
CCCTCGCCCCGCCCCCGTGATGCCGGACACCGGCGCCGTTCAGTGCCCGTGGGGGGACCCCGCGAGACCGGCCACCCCGTCGGCGGGTGCGGAACGCTCCACGGGGCCGGTCGCGGCGGCCGGCGCCCGCAGGGCTTCCATCACGCGCCGGCGGACCCAGGCGGCGAGCGCCGGATGCGGCAGCACGCCATCGGGCGTGTAGTCCACCTCCAGACCTTCGAGGTCGGCCGGGAACTTGCGTTCGCTGAGGTAGCCGCGCGCGACGAGCAGCGGCACGACGACCACCGGGTAGCCGGTGGCCCGTTCCTGCAGTTCGACCAGGTCGCGGATGTGCCGAACGGCCTCGGCCCGCACCGCCTCGGGCGCGTCGTCGCGTACCAGGCCTACAGCCACGTGCGCTGCCCCCGCACGCTCTCGCACCGAGTCCGCCAGCGCCCGCAGCGCCTGCATCCAGGCCGCGTAGTCGACGGCGCTGCTGGGTCCGTGCCCCATCAGCAGGACCGCCCGCCCCGTCAGGTCGCCCCCGGCCGCACGCAGGGCGCGCTCGGCCACGACCGGGGCCAGCTCGGGCGCCCCATCGAGGGCGGGGGTGAGGATCAGCGCACGGGCGTCATCGGGGCGCTCGATGCCGGCCATCGCGAGGTGATGCGCCATCACCTCGGAGAGGGTGTCCACCCGTCCCGTCAGGTAGCGGACCTGCTCGTAGTGCCCGCTGTGGCTCGACATCAGCACGGGGACCACGACGATCCTCTGCGCCCCGGCTGCCCGCAGCGCCGCCACCTGATCCTGAAAACGGCGCGCGGCCGCCTGCTTGCCCATCAGGAGGGCCACCCGCGTCGGGAACGCGTCGTCGACGAGTTCGGCGAGGCTGTCGACCCGGGCATTCCAGGCGGGCCCTCCACCGTGGGCGACCAGCACAACGCCGACGCCGGCGCCTGGCTCGGCACCCGCTGTGGCCGTGGCCACCCCCCCGTATACCACCCCTCCAGTCGCGCCGCTCTGCGC
>RFGQ01000516.1 GCA_003695865.1 Gemmatimonadota bacterium
CGAGTCCGCGGGAGGGCTCGAAGTTGTCGACGGCGTTCATCAGGCCGATCGTCCCGGCGCTCACCAGCTCGTCGAATTCGGCGTGCGCGGGGCTCGAGCGGAGCACCTGGCGCGCCACGTGGTGCACGAGGCCGAGGTGCTTGGCCAGGAGCTGGTCACGCGCGAGGTCGTCGCCGGCTTCCTGATAGGCCGCCCAAAGGGTGTTGTCAGTCCGTGTCACGTACGCATCTCCGGTTTCGCGGAGGACTTCACGCTCGCTGCACGTGGCACGCCGCGTACCACCCCCGCGCAGAATCGCCCGGATGCCATCAAATCATTGTCACAACACGACTTGCGATAACATTTCGGGTTCTCACGGAGAGGTGGGCAGCGTCGGTGTCGCCGGGTCCGGCGGCAGGGGCTGCCGGGCGGGCCCGGCGGGTTCTGCCGGGTGGCGCGGCGAGACGTTCCGGTGGCGGGGGGCGGCGCGGACGCGCCGAGGCCCCGGCAGCGCGGCGTCGAGGCCCGACGGGGGCCACGCCCCCGTTCAGTCGAAGAGGGAGAGCACCTGCGCGGAGGGGCCCGCGACGAGGGAGTGCTGCTGGAAGAGAAGGCGGTCGAGCACGGCGCCCGCCGCGGTCCAGGCGGGCGTTTCGGGCTCCAGAAAGTGAAGCGGCTCTCCGGCGGCGGCGGCCGCACGGACCGCCGGGTCTTCGGGCACCCCGCCCGCGAACGCTACGGGCACGCCCAGGAAGTGGCCCGCGGCCGTCTCGACGACCTGGAACACCGCCCGCGCCTCGGGCTCGCCCCGTCCCGACACCAACACCTCGACCGGCGTGTCGGGGAAGCGAGCGCTCACCACCTTCATCATGGCGTAGCTTCCCGCCAGCGAAACGCGGTCGGGCGCGGTCACGGTGAGCACCCGCTCACAGCCCGCAGCCACGAGCGCCGTGACCGCATCGAGGCGAGCGCCCCCGTCGATCAGCACGAGGTCGTAGTCGACGTAGAGGCTCGAGAGCTTGCGGTACAGGGCGGCCCGCTCGCCCGGTGCGAGCACCGAGGGCTCCTGCGGCCCGCGGGCGCCGCCGGGAAGCAGGTCTAGGTGCTCGGTCACGCGCACGCGCAGATCGGCCGGTCCCGCGGCGGCGTCGAGCGCGCCGATGCCGGGCAGGCCGTCGGACACACCCAGCAGGTGGTGCAGCGTACCCAGGGTTTCGTGCGCGTCCACCAGCAGGGTGCGCACACCCCGGCGCGCCGCCGCCACGCCGACCAGCGCGGCGAGTGTCGAGGTCCCCACCCCGCCCTTCCCCGCGGCGAAGACCACCACGCCGGGGATGGGCTCGCCCGCCGTGCCCCGCCCGTTGCGGGCCACGAACGAGCGCAGGGAGTCGACCGGACCGGACATGACGGGTCTCGTCAGCTCGCGACGGTGTCGATGCCGGCAGCGACCGGCGTGGAGCCCAGTGACGCCAGAATACGCTTCTCCGCAGGGTTCAGATCGTCGGGGATGGCCTGCCCGTCCGAAATCCAGCGGGCCGGAAGCTCGAGCGCCTCGGCCAGTTCGGCGAGCCCCCGGTCGCCCGGAACCTCGTCGACCTTGCTGAGCAGCAGGTGCGTGGGCCCGCAGGGTTCGAAGGCCTCGTGAATCGCACGGCACACGTCCACACGCAGCCCGCCCGGCAGCACGAGATGCACCTCGTCGGGGTCGATTTCGGCCAGAATGCGGCGCCACTCGTCGTCTTCCGTCATCGCGGCGGGGCTGCGGCCGGGAGTGTCGACCAGGATGAAGCGCGATCCGCGCAGGCGCTGCATCGCACCCGCGACCTCCTGCGGATGGTAGACGACTTCGAGCGGCAGTCCCGCGATCTCGGTGTAGGTCTGCAGCTCTTCGACCGCACCGGCCCGATAGGTGTCGAGCGTGATGATGCCGACGCTGCGCGTGCCGAGCCCCTGCGGGCTCAGCGCGAGCTTGAGGGCCGCCGTGGTCTTGCCCGCGCCGGGGGGGCCCACGAGTGCGATCACCTTGGGACGCACCCTGAGCGCCTCACGCGGGATGCCGGCCGCGGGTCCGGGTTCGAGGCGGCGCCGGAAGATCTCGATCTCGGCGGCGGGCGCCACGACCATCTCCACAGACTCCTCGCCGGGCACGTTGCGCATGCGCGTGCGCACGATCACGGCGTCCTCACCGTAGGCCGCACGCACCTGGGCGAGCACCTGGCTCAGGGCCCGACCCCGGAAGGTTTCAAGCTGCATGATCCAACTCCCAGGTTGCGACGCTCTGCAGGTTCACCTGGGACGGGAGTTC
>RFGQ01000517.1 GCA_003695865.1 Gemmatimonadota bacterium
CCTTCCGAGCGCTTCGAGCGCCGCCACGTGCACCTGGTCTTCGGGGTCTTCGAGCAACGCGACGAGCGCCTCGAGCGTGCGCGGGTCGACCGGCCGGTGACGTGCCAGGGCGCGCGCCGCCCGGGCGCGCTCGGCGGACTCGGGCGACGAGGCGGCCTCGAGAGCGTGCTCGAGGGCCGCTGCCGAGCGCACCGTGTCCTGCAGCGCTTCCTCGCCGCCCACTGCGCCGCCCCCCGCGGCGCGCACGGGCAGCGGGCCGAGCATCGCCGCGAGCACGGTCGCGGCAACAACGAGACGACGGAAGGGACGGCGCATGCCCCCTGCTGCTGCAAGGGGTGTGCCGCCGTGACGATGCGGCCGCGCACCCGCCCCACGAGGGCGGGCCGTTTGGTTACCTTTGCCGCCATGAACATCCGCAACGTCGCCATCATCGCGCACGTCGACCACGGCAAGACGACGCTCGTGGACCAGATGCTCCGCCAGGCGGGCATCTTCCGCGAGAACGAGGCCGTGCAGGAGCGCGTGATGGATTCGAATCCGCTCGAGCGCGAGCGGGGCATCACGATCCTGTCGAAGAACACGGCCGTCCGCTGGGGCGACGTGAAGATCAACATCGTCGACACCCCGGGGCACGCCGACTTCGGGGGCGAGGTCGAGCGCATCCTGCGCATGGTCGACGGGGTCATCCTGCTCGTCGACGCCGCCGAGGGCCCGATGCCGCAGACGCGCTTCGTGACCCGCAAGGCGCTCGAGCTCGGTCTGCACCCCGTGGTGGTGGTGAACAAGGTCGATCGGACGGACGCGCGCGCAGGGGCCGTGCACGACGAGGTGCTCGAGCTCTTCATGGACCTCGCCGCGTCCGACGCGCAGCTCGACGCGCCCTTCCTGTACGCGTCGGGTCGCGACGGCTGGGCCTCGCGCTCGCTCGACGAGCCCGGGCGCGACCTCACGCCTCTGTTCGAGACCATCCTCGAGGCCGTGCCGGCGCCCGCGGTGGACGCCGACGGACCCTTCCAGATGCTGGTCTCCACGCTGGACTACTCCAGCTACGTGGGACGCATCGCGATCGGGCGCATCGAGCGCGGGCGCGTGCGCGTGGGCGACCCCGTCGCGCTGCTGCCGCTCGGCGAACCCGGGCCCGTGCCGGCCGACGAGGCCGAGCGGGCGCGGGTGGTGAGCCTCTACGCGTTCGACGGGCTCAAGCGGGTCGAGGTCGACGAGGCCGCGGCCGGAGACATCGTGGCGCTCGCGGGCCTCGAGGGCATCGAGATCGGCAAGACGATCACGCACCCCGAGCACCTCGAGCGACTGGCCGGCATCGCCGTGGAAGAGCCGACCCTCTCGGTCGACTTCACCGTGAACGACGCGCCCTTCGCGGGGCGTTCGGGCAAGTACGTGACCACGCGGCAGCTTCGCGAGCGGCTCGTGCGCGAGCTGGAGCGCAACGTGGCCCTGCGCGTCGAAGAGACGGGGCAGATGGACACGTTCACCGTCTCGGGCCGGGGCGAGCTGCACCTGACCATCCTCATGGAGACGATGCGGCGCGAGGGCTACGAGTTTCAGGTCTCACGCCCGCGGGTCATCACCCGGCCGGGGCCCGGCGGAACCACGCTCGAGCCCTACGAAGAGGCCATCATCGACGTTCCCGAGGCCTATCTCGGGCCGGTGATGGAAAAGATGGGCCGGCGGCGGGGTGAGATGACCGAGATGGCGCACACCGATCAGGGCGCGGTGCGCGTGCGCTTCCGCATCCCGGCGCGCGGCCTGTTCGGCTACCGCTCCGAGTTCCTCACCGACACCCGCGGCGAGGGCACCCTGCACCATCAGTTCCTCGAGTACGGCCCCTGGGCCGGGCCGCTCGCCGGCCGCAAACGGGGCGTGCTGGTGGCCGACCGTGAGGGTGTGGCCGTGGCCTACGCGCTGTTCAACCTGCAGGAGCGCGCGACCATGTTCGTGCGTCCCGGCGAGGAGGTCTACGGCGGTATGATCGTGGGCGAGCACGTGCGCCCGGGCGACCTGGACGTGAACGTGTGCAAGGGCAAGAAGCTCACGAACATCCGCGCCGCCGCCGCCGACGAGAACATCAAGCTCGAGCCGCCGCGCGAGCTGACGCTGGAGATGGCGCTCGAGTTCATCGAGGACGACGAACTGATCGAGGTGACGCCCGACGCCATCCGCCTGCGCAAGCGCCACCTCGATCCGCACGAACGCAAGAAGGCGGCCCGCCGGCGCGAAGCCGCCGTCGGCTGAGGGGTGCGGGCCCGAGCGACGGTGCCGCCCGTATGAACGTCCGGCCGCCCGGCGCCCGGCGTGTTCGCGCCGCGGTGGCGCGTGAGCCGAGGCCGCGACGGGGCCTCGACGCGGTTTGCGCTGGGGCGGGCGCGCTGTAACGTTCCGTGCGCGTCCGCCGGGTCTCGAAACGACCGGCGGGCGCCGCTTCGTGAGGTCAACTCCGCTCCCGGGACGCCCATGGCCCGAATCCTCTGTGTCGACGACGACGCGGCGCAGGTCATGCTCATGGAGGACGCTCTGCAACGGGCGGGCTACGACACCGTCGGCGTGCGCAACGCCGAGGCGGCGCTCAACGTGCTGGGCCGGGGCGGCATCGACCTGATCGTTTCGGATTACAAGATGCCGGGGCTCACGGGGCTCGAGTTCCTCGAGCGACTCGACGCCGAGGGCGTCGACGCGCCCCTGATCATGGTGACCGGCCACGCCAGCGTGGAGCACGCCGTGGCGGCCACCAAGGCGGGGGCCGTGGAGTACCTGACCAAGCCGTTTCAGCCGGCCGAGCTCGTGCTGGCCGTGGAGCAGGCGCTCGAGGTGGTGCGTCTGCGACGCGAGAACGAGAGCCTGCGCGAAGAGGTCGATGCGCTGCGGGGCTCGCGAGAGATCGTCGGCCGGAGCGCGGCGCTCGCGCGGGTGCTCGAGACGGTCGAGCGGGCCGCGCCCACCCGCGCCACCGTCCTGCTGCAGGGGGAGTCGGGCACGGGCAAGGAACTGCTCGCCCGCCGCCTGCACGAGCTGAGCGACCGATGTGACGGACCCTTCGTGTCGGTCAACTGCGCCGCCCTGCCCGAGTCGCTCATCGAGAGCACCCTGTTCGGGCACGAGAAGGGCGCCTTCACCGGCGCGGTCAAGCGCATGAAGGGCGCGTTCGAGCGCGCGCACGGAGGCACGCTCCTGCTCGACGAGATCAGCGAGATGCGGCTCGACCTGCAGGGCAAGTTCCTGCGCGTGCTGCAGGAGCGCGAGTTCGAGCGCGTGGGTGGCACGCAGGCCATCGAGGTGGACGTGCGCGTGGTCGCGACGACGAACCGCGATCTGCGCGCCGAGGCCGACGCGGGGCGCTTCCGCGAGGACCTCTACTACCGGTTGTCCGTGATGCCGGTCCAGGTGCCGCCGCTGCGTGAGCGCAGGGCCGACATCGCCCCGCTCGCGGAGTCCTTCGCGCGGCGCATCGGGGCCGAGATCGGACGCCGGGTCGAGGGCCTCACGCCCGAGGCCGTCGAGCTGCTCGAGTCGTACCACTGGCCGGGCAACGTGCGCGAGCTCCAGCACGCGGTGGAGCGCGCGGTCATTCTCTCGAAGGAGGCGAAGCTCACGCCGCGGGCATTCGAGAGCCGGCGCTTCGGTCTGGCCGCGGGGGGTGCGGCGGGGCCGGGCACCGAGGGACGCGCGCAGGGGGTGATCCTTCGCACGCTCGATCTGGCCGAGGCCGAGCAGGTACTGATCGAACGCGCGCTCCACGAGGCGGGCCACAACCGCACCCGGGCCGCGGAACTGCTGGGGATCAGCCCGCGAACCCTGCGGGCGAAGCTGAACCAGTCCTGACCGGGGCGCCCGACCGGGGCGCTCGCGTCAGGGGTCCAGGTGTTCCGCTACACTCGCCCCGGCGCCCGTCCGCTCGAGCCTGCGTGCCCGGTCCAGCGCCGGGAAGACGAGTTCGATCCCGAAGGCGTCGGGCCCGACGTTGCGCGCCATGACGCGCGCATGAG
>RFGQ01000518.1 GCA_003695865.1 Gemmatimonadota bacterium
CCACTGGGCCGACCACCCGCACTCGGTCTACTCCCGGTGTTGGCCGACCTACGCCCCCGGCCACGGGGAGACGGGACAGTCCCGCACCGTGCGCGCCGAGGGCGAGAAGGTCAGCCATCGCATTCGCTTCGTGGCGGGCCGGGGACGCATGCCGCTTTTGCGCCGCTGGCCCAACGACCGCAAGGCGGCCCTGGTCTTCGTGGACCACGCCGACAAAGGCCGCAGCGACACCCTCCGCGCCCTCCTCTACGGCGACAGCACCGGCGATGACAAAGAGCGCGGCCTGCTCGGCAACGGGCTCAAGCTCACCCGCACCGTCTTCGACCATCCGCGGCAGATGCAGGACCCCGACTTCGCCGCCCTCGCCGAAGCCCTGGTCAAGGCAGGGGGCGAGGTGGCTCCTCACAGCATCACCCCTCGTCGGGAGACGCCGGCGCAGATCAAGTCCTCCCTCGCCACCACCTTCGCGACCTACGCGCCGCGGACCTGGGTCGACCACCAGCCCGACACCAACTGCGAAGCCATCAACAACACCGGGGGCCGTCGAGGCCACAAGAACAATGTGGTCGAGCTGCTCCACGACGAGGGCGTGCGTTACCTGTGGGAGGCGCCCGACCCCGACTACCGGGGTGACATCAACCTCCTCAAACCTGCGCTGCCCCAAAGGCGCGCCCCCTTCCTCTACCCCGCACCGCGCATCGGGCGGAGCCTCGACGCCGAGGACCCCTGGCTCTTCATCACCGCCTGGATGTTCGTGCCCACCGAGGACCTCGTGGATCGCTTGAGCGAGCGGAACCTCAACCGGCTCCAATACGACCACGGCGTGCACCTCGCCCACACCTACCTCGGGGCCGTGCACAAGAAGGCCCAGCACAAGGACAACACCATCTTCGAGCGTCGTCGGAACGGCGTGCTCAGCACCAAGGCCGAGATCGAGGCCCTGTGGACGCGCCTCGGCCTGCGCAGCAAACGCGGCGAGCTCTGGGTGACCACGGTGGGCGACCTCGGGGATTGGCTCACCACCTGGGACCGTTTGCGCCTCAACGCCGAGGGGCCGAGCCGTGTTCGCCTCGTCCACGACGGCCCCGCAGCGCCGCGGGTGAGAGATGGCTTCACCATCGCCTCGCGGTGGAAGGGTCGCGTCGATGGAG
>RFGQ01000010.1 GCA_003695865.1 Gemmatimonadota bacterium
CATCCAGAACTGGCCGCTCGACTACAACTACAACAACGAGCAACACCGCTTCGGCCAGGTCGCGCGCCTGTGGAACCAGATCTACGAGCCCGGTTCCGAGGAGTGGTACGCGCTCATGGACCGCTTCCTCGAGCTCGACTTCGGCATCGACCCCACGATGACCATCTACGAGGCGAGCCGCGACGTGATGCGGGCCCGCAACGCGGACTGGCACGAGGAGTACACCCTGCCCAGCCTGTGGGACTTCTACCAGCCGAGCCGCGAAGCACACGGTTCGTATTGGTACGACTGGACCACCGAGGACGAGGTCGCCTGGAAGAACTTCTACATCCGCTGGATGCGCTTCCTCAACGAGTTCAAGAACCGGGGCGGCATCGTCACGACGGGCTCGGACTCCGGCTTCATCTACAAGCTCTACGGCTTCGACTACATCCGTGAACTGGAGTTGCTGCGCGAGGCCGGTTTCCACCCGCTCGAGGTCATCCGTTCGGCCACCTACTACGGAGCCCTCGAGCTCCACAAGCCCAAGGGACTCGAGCACGATCTCGACTTCGGCATCCTGAGGCCCGGCCTCAAGGCCGACATGGTGGTCGTCGAGGAAAACCCGCTGCAGAACCTGAAGGTGCTGTACGGCACCGGCGCCTGGCGCCTCAACGACGAGACCGGCGAGATGGAGCGCGTGGGCGGTGTCCGCTACACGATCAAGGACGGCATCGTCTACGACGCGAAGCAGCTCCTGGCCGATGTGCGGGAGATGGTCCGCCGCGCCAAGGAGGAACGCGCGCGGACGACCACGGGCGGATCGCACTGAGCCTCGACGTCGAACGCCTGCGCGCCGACACGCCGGGCGCGGGCGAGCGGATCCACCTGAACAACGCGGGCGCGGCGCTCATGCCCGCGCCCGTGTTGCGTCGGGTGCGGGAGCACCTCGAACTCGAGGCGCACATCGGCGGCTACGAGGCGGCCGAGGAGGTCTCCGACGAGGTCGAGAGCGCGCGCGCCGACGTGGGTCGCCTGGTGGGCGCCGAGCCCCGCAACATCGCCTTCACGGAGCACGCGACCGCGTCGTTCGTGCAGGCGCTGTCGTCCATACCGTTCCGTGCCGGCGACGTGCTGGTGACCTCACGCGCCGACTACGTGTCGAACCAGATCCAGTACCTCTCGCTCGCCGAGCGCCTGGGCATCGAGGTGCTGCGCCTGCCCGACGGGCCCGACGGCACGCTCGACCTGCACGCGCTCGAAGCCGCGCTGCAGCGTCGACGCCCACGCGCCGTTGCGCTCTCGCACGTACCCACCTACGCCGGCCTCGTCCAACCGGCGGCGGCCGTGGGGGCGCTCTGTCGCCGTCACGGCGTGCTCTATCTGCTCGACGCCTGCCAGTCGGTGGGCCAGATGCCGCTCGAGGTCGCCGATCTCGGCTGCGACTTCCTGGCCGCGACGGCCCGAAAGTTCCTTCGGGGCCCCCGGGGCGCGGGCTTCCTCTACGTGTCGGACCGCGTGCTGGACGAGGGCCTCACGCCCCTCTTCGTGGACCTGCAGGGCGCCGACTGGGTGGCCGACGACGTCTTCCAGCCACTCCCCGACGCCCGCCGCTTCGAGACCTGGGAGTTCGCCTACGCGCTGCTGCTCGGGATGGGTGAGGCCGCGCGCTATGCGCTGGACCTCGGCCTCGACGCGATCGCCCGGCGCACCCGGGCGCTCTCCGACCGTCTGCGCGCCGGGCTGAACGGCCTCGACGCCGTAACCGTACTGGACGAGGGGGAAGACCGGGCGGCCATCGTGCCCATCACGGTGCGAGGCTGGCGCCCCGATGCACTCATGCTCGCGCTTCGCGCCCGCGGGGTGAACACGTCGACGCTCACGCGCGCCTCGGCGGTTCTCGAGTTCGACGCGCGGGGCGTCGAGGGCGCCCTCAGGCTCTCTCCGCACTACTACAACACCGAGGCGGAGATCGACGAGGTACTGCGGCTGCTCGACGCGTTCCTTGCGTTCGCGTCGGACGTGTGAAGAGATTCGTGGCCGGTTCCGTACGTACCTCCATCAAGCACAGGAGACGCCTTGCAACCGGAGGTCGAGCGGGAGTTGATTCGCAAGGTCAAGAACGGCGGGGCCCGTTTCTACGAGCCGCTGGTGCGCGCCTACGAGGGACCGGGCATGCGGCTGGCGCTGGGGATGATGGGGCACCCCGACGACGCATGGGACGCGCTCCAGGAGGCCTTCGTGAAGGCCTATCAGAATCTGGCGCGCTTCGACCTCAACCGCCCGTTCGGCCCGTGGTTCTTCCAGATCCTGCGCAACCAGTGCCGCGACATGCTGCGCTCCCGCCAGTCCCGGGGCAGGCTCGAGACGCGCGACGAGCGCCTCGAACTGCGGCCGGCCGATGCCCGGAGCAGCCCGGAGCGCGCACGCCAGCGTCGCGAAGCCCGCGACCTGCTGTGGGAAGCGCTCGGACGCATCGGGGAGGAACACCGGGAGATTCTGGTGTTGAAGGAACTGGAGGGATTCCGCTACTCCGAGATCGCCGAAATCCTCGGCATTCCCGAGGGCACGGTGGCGAGCCGGCTGTACCACGCACGGCACGCACTCAAGCGGGCCCTCGAAGAGATGAACGTGGAGTTTCCGTGACGGTGGGGGAGAACGCGCGGTGGCGGCCCGGGAACAGGACCCGAACCGGTAGGACCGAGAGCATGACCCACGAGGACCTGATGCGCTACCTCGACGGCGAGATGTCGCCCGAGGAACGCCGCGAGGCCGAGGCCGAGATCGCGCGGTCCACCGAGTTGCAGCGCGAGGTCGCCATCTACACACGCCTGCGTGGCGATCTGCGCACCCTCGCCGGCCAGGCGGTGCTGCGGCGCTCGGTGTGGGAGGCGGTCAACCGCCGCCTGGCGCGCCCCACAGGCTGGGTGCTGCTGGTCACGGGCGCCGTCCTTTGGATGGTCTACGGCTCCTACCTGTACTTCAAGTCGGCCATCGACCCCGTCGAGAAGCTCGCCACCGGCGGCGTCGCGATCGGGGTCTTCCTGCTGCTGGGCAGCGTGGTGTACGAACGCTACCGCGAGTGGCTCACCGACCCGTACCGGGACGTGCAGCGATGATCGTCGTGACCTCTCCCGACGTGCCCGGCTACCGCACCGTGAAGGTCCTCGGCCTGGTGCGCGGCAACACGATCCGGGCGCGTCATCTGGGCAAAGACATCCTCGCCTGGTTGCGCAACCTGGCCGGAGGCGAGGTGCACGAGTATACCAAGATGATGGCGGAGGCCCGCGAGCAGGCGATCGACCGCATGCTCGAGGAGGCCGAGGCGCTGGGCGCCGACGCGGTGGTGGCGGTGCGCTTCCAGACCGCCATGATCCAGCAGGGCGCCGCCGAGATGCTGTGCTACGGCACCGCGGTCAAGCTGGCGCCGCTCGAGGACGAGCCCGCGCAGGGCCGTCTCATTCCTGCCGCGGAGGACGGCCCGGCCTGACCTCCGCCTGGAGGTGGCCATTCCCGTTCTCATCGTTCTGCAGCCCGACGCGGTCGCGCGCGCTCGGGTCGTCGAAGCTCTGCGCGACCGCTTCGAGATCGTCGAGGTCGACGACTGGGCCCAGCTCCTGGCCACCGCACCCGCGCAGGCGCCGCAGGCCTGCGTGGTCGACCCCTACCCTCCCTCGGGCGGAGCCGCCCGCCTGGCCGAGATCGAGCGTCTGCGCTCGGCCCTGCCCCTGCTGCCCGTCGTCGCCTACGGCGCCTTCAGGCCCGACGAGGACGACGTGTTCCGCATGGGGCGGCTCGGCCTCGACGGCGTACTCGTGCGCGACCACAACGACGGGCGGGAACAGATCCGGCGCGCGCTCGACCGGGCCCTGTCGCTGGGCGTGGCCACCCGCGTGGAGCGCGTCCTCGAAGGCCGCCTGCCCGAGCCGGTCGTGCGCGCGGTGGTGGCCGCGATCGAAGGCGCCGCCGAGGGCATCAGCGCCGACGGCCTGGCCGCTGCCGTCGGCATGCCGCGCAGGCGACTGGCGCGCCTCGTGTACCGGAGCGGGCGCCAGAGCCTGCGCCACCTGTTGACGTGGGGGCGCATCTTCCACGGCATCCGTCTGCTCTCCCGAGGCGGCGCCACGGTCGACGCCGTCGCCCTGATCGTGGGCTACGCGTCGGGCAACACGTTCCGCCGGGCCGTGAAGACGCGCGTCGGGTTTCCACCCACCGCGGTTCTGCGCCGCGGCGGCGACTCGTGCGTCCTCGAGGCGTTTCTGCGGGAATGGCGGCTGCACGGACGCCCCCTGCTCACGCGTGGGGGGGGCACCTGAGCGACGCCCGCGCCAGCGTCAGTTCCCGAGCAGCCAGGCTCTGGCGTCACCGATGTCGAACACCCCGTCGGCGTTGCCCAGGTCGTCGAGCGCGCTCTTCTCGGCTTCGCTCAGCGGGGTGGCGCCGTTGAAGAGCACGAACGGCTGCACGAGGCGCTCACGTGTCATGGTGAAGGGACCCACCGTGAGCGGCAGCGACACCGCCCCCGGATTGCCGTAGACGTCGGTGACGGAGAGTTCGAGCGTGAAGGTGCCCTCCGCGTCGGGGGCGCCCGTGATCACGATCCCGGCATCGTCTCCCGCCACGGTGAGGCCTCCCACGGGCGGAGCGTCCGCGAAGCTCACCGTGTAGGGTGGCCCGCCGCCGATCAGCGCCACCCGTCCCTCGTAGGGGTTCAGGCGGGTGGCGTCGGGCAGGGCGGCTCCGCTCGGCAGGGTCGGCGTGCGCGTGGTGGTCAGGCGCACCCGCGCCACCCCGTCCTCCACGCGGACCTCGTGCACGGTGACGGTCGACGGCAGACCGCCCTGGTGGCGTCGCGTGCCCGGTGTCGTGGCGTTCGTGAGCGGCCCGGTGCGCCCGAGGATGCCCCAGGCGTCGGACGCCTCGCCACGGTTGCCGCCGTTCAGCGCCGTGCGCTGCAGATCGGTGCGCCCATCCGCTTCGAGCAGCGAGATGCGGTAGGGCGTCGGCGAACCTCGCTGTGGCCGGAAGACCCCGGCCGCGTCGAGGTGATAGATGAGGACGCCCGAACTCGGAAGGAAGCTGTCGAACTCGCCGATCGCCGGTCGGTACTCGAAGACCAGTTCCTCCACGCCCGTGTCGTCGAGCGGCACACGCAGGGCCGCCTGACTCGTCGAGGCGGGTGGCAGAACGAACTCGGCCTCCACGACGTCGCCCGCCTCGATCCAGGTCTCCCAGCCGAGCTGATCGCGCGACCACGGGCTCATGCCCGTCGGTCCGAATGCGTTGAGGCCCCGCGACCCACCGTCGTTACATCCCCAGGACCCCGCAGCCATGATCGCCCAGCAGCCCAGAATCCAGCGGCGGTTCTGCGGCTCGATGCCGTCGATGGCGTGGTAGATGTCGGGCAGCCCCAGGATGTGACCGAACTCGTGCGTGACCGTGTTGGCGGTCTGGAGCACCTGACCCGAGCAGTCGGTCGACCCCTGGATGATGTAGTTGTCCACGCGGATCGGCCCGTTGGCGCCCATGTCCTGGGTCTCGACGGGCTCACCCAGCCAGAAGCGCAGCGCGGTGCGGTGCGGCCAGATCGCAGGCCCTCCGCACGACGCCGCGACTTCCTGGAACTCGAACACCATCGCGTCCACGACGCCGTCGTCGTCCCCCGAGTCGGGGATGCCGTCGGGGCCGTCGTTGTCGTAGAGCCGGTAGTCGATCGCCGAGTCGGCGAGCGCGATGGCCTCGGCCAGGTACTCGCCGGTGCGGGCGTCGTCGCCGATGCCGAACCCCGTGCCGACGACCTCCGCCATGGTCAGCGACGTGCGCACCCAGGGGGCCACCGTGCCCACCACCTCGAGGCGCCCGCCCGAGGCCTCGAGGTAGAAGCGGCGCAGGGTTCCGGAGGGCCCGTCGAAGAGCACCTGTTGGATCTCGGAAGCGCTGAAGATCGGCTCCTCGGAATCGGCGAACAGCGCGGGCAGTACGATCAGGTTGAAGCGGCCCGACACGGCCGCGCGCCCCGGAGCCGCCGCGGGGCCCGCCCGGCCCCGCCACACGCGAACCTCGTCGAACATCCCCGGGTGCCGCTCCACCAGTCGGCGATACGCGTCGGGCAGCTCGATGCCCCGGGCGCGCGCCACGCCTTCGATGTCGTGCAGGGCCTGCGCCGCCGCGCTCCCCACGCCCGCCGCGAGCGCGGCCGCGCACAGCAGGGCCCCCGCCAGCGTCCGTGCCGCACTCATCGGACCCACCTCACCTCGTAGCCCC
>RFGQ01000519.1 GCA_003695865.1 Gemmatimonadota bacterium
GCCCGTCGTCGGGTCGATCGTCCTGTGCGTCGCCGCAGCGGCGGACGCACAGCAGAGCACCTCAGGGGCAGCGGTTGTTCCGCTCGTCCCCATCGCGGCAGCGCGCGTCGACGGCGACGGTGACGGGGTGCCCGATCGGCTTGGCGACACCCTGCGCATCCGTGGCCGCGTCACCTACGGGCCCTATCCCGCCCGCGGTGGCTCCGAGACGCGCATGGTCCTGCAGGACGCGGGCGGTGGCCTGCGTCTGCTCGAGGGCGCCGACGCGCGCCTTCCGCTCGCCCCCGAGGGGGCCGAGGTCGAGGCGCTGGGGGTGCTCACCCAGTACAACGGACAGACCCAGCTTCTCGTCAACGACGCTCGGGTTTCGGGCGGGCGGGTTCCGGTGGCACCCCTCGAGGTGGACCTGCCGGACGTGCTCGCCCGGGCCGAAGCGTTCGAAGGACGACTCCTTCGTCTGAGCGGCCGACTCGCCTTCGTGGACGGCGACGCCACCCTGTCGGCAGGAGAGGCGGCGGAGGGGGGCCTGCGGGTCTACTTCCGTGAGTCCGTCTTCGACCCCGATGCGGTCGCCCGGTGGCTGGCCGACTCCCGCCACGTGGAGGTCACCGGCATTCTCGAGCAGTTCGACACCCGCCCCCCCTTCGACGGCGGTTACCGGCTGACGCCTCGCGGCCCGGCCGACGTGCGCGTTCTGCCCACGCTGAGCGATCGCCTGGCGCCCTTCGCGGCGCTCCTCGCACTGCTCGTCGTATCCGGGCTCCTCGTCGCATACGGGCGGGCACAGCGCCGGCGCGCGGCACGGCTCGCGCGGCTGGTGGAGGAGGTCCGCGAGAGTCGCGCCGCTCTGGAGCGCGAGATGGCCGAGCGCGCGCAGGCCGAGGAGCGGCGTCGCTCGGCCGAGGCGGCCCTCGCCCACGCTCAGCGCCTCGAAACGGTGGGTGCGCTCGCCGGCGGGGTCGCGCACGACTTCAACAACCTGCTCACCGTCATCCTCGGCAACGCCGAGCTGATCCTGGCCGACCGCGACCTGCCGGCCGCGTCGGCCGAGCGCCTGCACGAGCTCACCGACGCCGGGCTCCGGGCACGCGACCTCGTCAGCCACCTACTCGCCTTCAGCCGCAGGGACGACCAACCCGAAGAGATCGGCGCGGTCGACCAGCTCTTTGCCGATGCACGCCGCCTCCTGAGGCGTCTCGTAGAAGAGACCGTCGACTTCACCATCGACTGCCGGACCGACGCGCTCGTGCCCCTCGGATCCCGGTCCTTCACCCAGATCGTCGTCAACCTCGTCGTCAACGCGCGCGACGCCATGCCCGACGGCGGGTCCCTGCGGATCGTAGCATTCGAGCAGTCGGCCGGGGTCGATTCCGCCTGCAACCCTCCACCGGGTCACTGGTCCGATCCGGCTCGGCCCGCCGGCCGTGTGGTCGTGATCGAGGTGCACGATACCGGCCGGGGGATGGACGAGAACACACGTCGCCGCGCTACCGAGCCGTTCTTCACCACAAAGGGGCCGGCGCACGGCACCGGGATGGGCCTGGCCACCGTGCACGGGCTGGTGCAACGTGCCGGCGGACATCTCGAGATCGAGTCCGCACCGGGTGAGGGCACCGTCGTTCGCCTGTGCCTGCCCGCGGTCGAGGTATCGACCGCGGGAGACGGTGACCCGGGCTCTGCGGAGACCGACGCGGGCGGGCTCACGCTACGGATGCGCACGATCCTGCTGGCCGAAGACCAGACGCTCGTGCGGTCCGTCACGGCGAAGATGCTCGCCTCGTTCGCCGACGAGGTCCTCGAGGCCCGCGACGGCGCAGAGGCCCTGCGTCTGTGGCGGGAGCACCGCGACCGCATCGACGTGGTCGTGTCCGACGTACTGATGCCCCGGGCGACCGGCGTAGACCTGGGCCGGGGCATCCGCGAGACCGGTAGTCGCGTCCCCCTGATCTTCATGTCGGGCTACGGCCACGACCGCGCCCCGCAGCTTCGCGGGCTCGGCGGATTCGTGGAGATCCTCACCAAGCCCGCGAGCCTCGAGACTCTTCGTGATGCACTGGAGCGCGCGATGGCGTCGCGCGCCTCGACGCAGGCAGACTGAGCTCACCCGCACCGCCGCACGACCCGGGACCCACGGGACCCACCTTGCATTCCAGGAATGATAGTATCCATATTCATTCCAGGAATGATATAAGGGCACCGCACCGCCGCGGGTGCGGACGCCGGCCCCACACGGGGGCCGGCCGGCACGCGGCCGGGTTGCAGCAGCGGGGGAAAGGGGAGGTGGGGGATGTCGGAACTGATCAACGACGTGCGGCATGCGGTCAGGGGGCTGCTCCGCACACCGGTCTCGACGGCCACGCTGGTCGTGACGCTGTCGCTCGGGATCGGCGCGAACACCGCGGTCTTCTCGGTGCTCAACGGGGTGCTCCTCGCCCCCCTTCCCTACGACGAGCCCGAGGAGCTGATCACGGTGGCGCACGAGCTCACGCGCATCGACGGGGTCGGCCGCGTGGGCATTCCGGGGCCCGATCTGCTCGACTACATCGAGGGCGCTCCATCGATCGAGTCCATGGGCTGGGTCGCGCCCCTCGAGACCAACCTGACCGACGACCAGGGGGCGGCCCGCATCACCATCGGGTGGACGACGCCCGACTTCTTTCCGACGCTGGGCGCGACCGCCGCCGCGGGGCGCATGCTCGATCCGGCCGACTGGACGCCCCGCACGCGGGCGCAGATGGAAGACCCCGCATTCCAACCTCCGCCCATGCCGGTGATGCTTTCCTACGGGCTCTGGCGATCTCGGTTCGGGGCCGATCCCGAAATCGTGGGGCGGAGCCTGATCATCAACGGCACCGCCATGAGCGTGATCGGTGTGCTGTCACCCGACTTTCGCATTCATCTTCCCCCCGACGCGGGCGTGCCGTCGACGATCGACGCCTTCTCGTACATGCCGATCCCCCTCACCGAGGGGCAGCGCGGCGCGGGCGGCGGCATCGCGGTCGCCCGGCTCGCGGAGGGCGCCACTCGGGAGCGCGCACAGGCCGAACTCGAGGCCGTGAACCGGCAACTGCACACGGTCTGGTCCGCGCACGAACGGTTCGGCACCCGCATCGTGACGGCGCCCTTGTTCGACGAGGTCGTGGGACCCTCACGCGCGCTGCTGTGGACGCTCTTCGGAGCCATCGGACTCGTGCTGCTCGTCGCGGTCGCGAACGTGGCCAACCTCCTGCTCGTCCGCGCTCAGGCGCGCCACCACGAGTTCGCGACCCGCATCGCGCTGGGAGCGAGCCGTCGACGGATCGTGCAGAAGTTGCTCACCGAGAGCCTGGTGGTCGGCGCGCTGGGCGCCGCCGCGGGCCTGGGGCTGGCGGTGCTCGGCGTCGACCTGCTCGGCGCCCTGGCGCCCCTCGACCTGCCCCGGCTCGACCAGGTCGAGCTGAACGCCACCGTGCTCACCTTCACGGCGTTCGCGACGCTCGGGGCGACGCTGCTCTTCGGCGCGGCGCCAGCCCTCACGGGAGCCCGCGTCCGCGGATCTCAACTGGTCTCTTCACGCGGCCAGGTGGGCACCGGACGCTCGGGCCTGCGACTGCGCAACGCACTCATCGCGGCCGAGATCGCACTGTCGGTCGTGCTCGTCGCCGGCACAGGGTTATTGGTCCGCAGCTTCGCAGGACTGTCGCGCGTCGACGCGGGCTACGACCCCGGGCGGGCCCTGGCCGTTGAGATGGCCCTGCCGTTCTTCTCGTACCGCGACCTGGGTACCCGGCAGGCGTTCTTCTCGGAACTGCGCCGCCGGGCCGGCGAGCTTCCCGGCGTCCGGGTGGCCGGAATCAGCCCCGCTCTCCCGCTGACCGACGGCGGCGGCACGTGGTCGGCCGCCTATTCGCTCAAGGGCGATATCGGCGAAGAAACCACGACGAGAGTCCGCTACCGCACCGCCAGCGTAGGCTATTTCGACGCGCTCGGGGCACGGATCGTCGAGGGCCGGGCCTTCGCCGAAGCCGACGTGGCCGGCGCGGGAACACCGGGCCGGATCATACCGGTGGTCGTCGACCGCTCCTTCGCCGCGGGCGCCTGGCCGGGCGCCTCGCCGCTCGATCGCACGCTGCGGATCACCGTAGCCGCCTACATCGGGACCGGGCGTACCGAGACGGCCCGGGTGGTCGGCGTGGTCGACGACATGCGCCACCGGGACCTCGCCACACCCGACGAGCCGACCCTCTGGATCCCTTTCGACGAGTATGCCCCTCTCGAAGGCGTGCTGGTGCTGCGGGGCGGCTTCGATCGCGCGGCCACCCTCGACGGCGTTCGCACGATCCTGCGTTCGCTCGACCCCGGTGTGCCGATCTACAACGTGCGGACGCTCGCCGACGACCTGGCCGCGGCAACCGCCCGCCAACGTTACGCGCTGGTGCTGCTCGGACTCTTCGCCGCCACGGCGCTGCTCCTTGCCGCGGTCGGCCTTTACGGCGTGATCTCCACGTCCGTTCAGCAACGGACCCGCGAGATCGGGCTACGCCTCGCCGTGGGTGCCGACGGAGAGCAGATCGGCCGCATGGTGCTGGGCCAGGGTCTGCGCCTCGTGGCGCTGGGCCTGGGCCTCGGGATCGCGGCCTCGACCCTCACGACGCCCGTGCTGGACTCGCTGCTCTACGGTGTGAGCACCGTGGATCCGCTCACGCTGACCGCGACCGCCATCCTCCTCGGGGCGGTGGCCCTGGCAGCCGCCTGGGTGCCCGCCGCCCGCGCCGGCCGGCTCGACCCGGTCGAAGCGCTGCGGGTGGAGTAGCCCGGTGGCACGACTCACAAGAGGAGGCTCCGCTCTGTTCGTCGGCCGCCGCACAGGGAAAGGCTGCGGTGATGGGTGATCCGACCTGTCCCAGGGGAGCGCTGACCGACAGCGGCGTACGCTGCCCGGAATGCGGTGCGGCCACGATCGGGCCGCGACGGGGCCGGTTCGGTCCCATCTGGGCCTGCGGCAACCGAAAGGCGTGCGGCTTCTGGATGCGCGCCCGGCCCACGGGCCGACGCTGCACGCATCCCCGCGGAGCGCGGGCCTGCGGGGCACTCATGATGGAGGGCACGAAGACGATTCCCGAGCGGTGCAGCGACCGGGACTGTCCGAACCACAGGCCCGATCGGCTCCCCCGGACCGACTGAAGCCTCAGCCCTCGCTCCGCCCGCCCGCCCGCTTCAGAGCCCAGCCCGCCGCCTCGGCGACAACCGGATCGCTGTCGTGTGCCGCGCGGCGCAGCACGGCGAGTGCCTCGCTACGGGGCGTTCGCACCCGCGCAAGCTCGTTGCCGAGCGCCACGCACGCGCTGCGTGCCAGGCCCACGCGTCCGGCTCGCCGGATCGGGGAGCCGCGCGTGAAGGCGTCCCAGCGCCCGGGGTCGAGCGCGGTCTCGAGCAGCTCGACGAGACCGGGAAAATCCGTGCCCGGATGCGGCGGCGACGCCGCGCCCGAATCCTTCGTGGGCCGGGCGCCGCCCGGTCTCCCGCCTTCGACTTCCACGCCCTGCGGCAGCTCGCCCGGACCGCGGGCCCGGTACGCGGGCTCTTCGGCCGGGCGCGAGAAGCGGACGTTCCAGGGACACACCTCCTGGCAGATGTCGCACCCGAAGACCCGGTTGCCGAGCGCGGGCCTCAGCTCCTGCGGGATCGGTCCCCGTTGCTCGATCGTCAGGTACGAGATGCAGCGCGTCGCGTCCAGAACCGGCGCGCCTTCCGGGTCCCGGTCGAGCAGCGCGCCCGTCGGACACGCGTCCACGCACCGCCGGCACGTGCCGCAGTGGTCCGCCTCGAACGGCGCGTCGGGCTCGATCTCGACCGTCGTGAAGAGCACGCCCAGAAAGAAGTACGAGCCCGCGCGCGGGTGGATGAGCATCGTGTTCCGCCCGAACCAACCGAGCCCGGCGCGCCGCGCCAGCTCGCGCTCCAGCACCGGTCCGGTGTCCACGTAGGCCCGCGCAACCCCGGCGAGTCCTTCGCCGCCCGCGGCGCGCTCGATCCGCTCGGCCAGCCGGCGCAGCTTGGTCCGCATCACCCGGTGATAGTCGCGGCCGCGGGCGTAACGCGCGATCACCCCCCGCGACGGATCGTCGGGCACGCCGGGCGGGTCGGGCTGGTCGTAGAGGTCGCCCACGACCACGATGGCACGCACCTCCGCGAGCGTGCGGGCCGGGTCGCCCCGGCGCGCGACCGCGTCGGGCCGCGCCAGGTAGGCCATGTCGCCGTGGTAGCCCGCGGCGAGCCACGCGCGGTAGTGCTCCAGGTGGTCGCTCGGATCGGGCCGCGCCACGCCGCAGAGCGCGAAGCCCACCTCATGGGCCGCTTCGTGCACACGGGAGCGCAGCATGCGGGGGTCGGGCGCCGCCCCCGGGGCACCTTCGTCGCGCGTCACGGGCCGACCGCGCGCGCCGGACCGGCCCCGGGCACGCGCGTCGCTCGCGTCGGCGTGCACGCCGCCACCCTTCGGCTGCCCCACCTCGCGCGGGCCGCTCATCGGGGCGGCGCGGCCAGGTAGTCGCGGCCCTTCCAGCGCACGCGCGAGCCACGTGCGAAACTGCGCAGGAAGATGGCCGCCGTCACCCCCGCTCCCAGCGGGTAGAGCAGGCCGTACCACGCCGGCGCACCGAGGTGGCGGGTCCAGCCCGCCCAGAACAGCGCGCTCAGCCCGCTCACCCAGACCGCCCAGGCGGGCGAACCCGCCTCGAGCCATCCGGCGGCGCCGGCCAGCAGTAACACCGGCGGAAACACCCACAGGGCCACCGGGGCGAGCGGCATGAGTACCGGCAGGAGCGGCCGGGCCGGAGGCGGCGTGGCGGCCCGCGCCCCCGTGGCCACGTTCTTGCTCCAGCCCTCCACGAGTTCGGTGAGCGAGCGGTACATGCGCGTCGCGAACGTGTCGCTCGCCTCGCGGATCGAAAGCACTCGCCCGGCCCGCACCAGCTCCTGCGCGAGGCGCTGATCCTCGACCACCTCGTCGCGCACCGCCTCGTGGCCCCCCACCGCATCGTAGGTGCCGCGGTCCAGCAGGATGTACTGGCCGTTCGCCACCGCACCTCGCCACCGCGAGGCCCGGAACGGGCGCCGCAGGTCGGGGAAGCGGAGCGTCATCGTGAGGATGACCTGCGGCATCACCACGCGCTCCCAGAAGCTCTCCATGAGCTGGCGCCCCACGAGCGAGAGAGCGTCGGCGCCGTCCTCTTGCCGTGCGGCGACGGCGCGGGCGAGCAGGTCGGGGGCGTGCCGCGTATCGGCGTCGGTGAAGAGCAGCAGATCGCCGGTGGCGGCTCGCGCCCCCTGCGCGCAGGCCCAGGGCTTGCCCAGCCAGCCCTCGGGCAGCGGCTCGCCCTCGATCACCACGACGCGTTCGGCGTTGCCCGCATCGACGGCGCGGGCCAGGTCGCCGGTGCCGTCCTCGCTGCGATCGTCCACCACGATCACCTCGAAGCGCGGATACACCGACGCCGTCAGCGACCGCAGCACCGTCTCGATGTTGTGGACCTCGTTGCGGGCAGGCACGATCACCGAGACGCGTGGCGCGCCGCGCTCCCCCAACAACGCCCGCGCCCGCTCGAGCGACGGCAGCGGACGCGGCGGGCGGGCCCGGAGCGCGAGGAAGAGCGCGAGCAAGAGCCAGGGAAGAGCAGGCACGAGTCCGTTCACGCCCCGACGTACCCCGTTTCCGACGGATGGTGCGGCTGCGCGGGCCCACGAGGGCGCGGGGGCCACCCGCCTCAGGGGAGTGGCGGCCAACCCGCGACGGACCGGGGTGCTGCCGACCGAGCAAGCCGTGGCGCGCGGACCTCCCCGAGCCCCATCTTGCGCCCGATCCGCCCCGGGAGGCCGGTCGCCACATCGCGTCCGCCAAGGGCCCCCGCTCGCCTGTCCACCTTCACCGCGAAGCCCCGACGTGTTCGACCTCGAGGCCCTGCGCGACGAGTTCCCGATCCTGTCGCGCACGACCTACCTGAACTCCTGCTCGCTGGGCGCCCTCTCGAAGCGGGGCGAGGCGCGGCTGCGCGCCTTTCTGGACGAGTGGCACACCCGCGGCGCTTCGGCGTGGTACGACTGCTGGCTCGCCCGACTCGACGACCTGCGGGGCCGCGTGGCGCGCTTTCTCGGGGCACCCACGCACACGCTCGCCCTGTCGCCCTCGACGTCCGTCGCGCTCGCCACGATCGCCGAGTCGCTCCCGGTCCAGGGCTCGCGCAACCGCGTGGTCTGTAGTGAGCTCGACTTCCCCACTCTGGTCTACCAGTGGCGGGTGCGCCCCGACGTGGAGCTGGTCGTGCTGCCCTCGGAGGACGGGGTCCACGTGCCGCTCGAGCGCTACGCCGAGGCGGTCGACGAGCGGACGCTCGTGCTCGCGGCCAGCCACGTGAACTTCGCCACCGGGCACGTCAACGACGTCGCCAGCCTCGCCTCGATCGCACACGCCGTGGGCGCCTTCTGCCTGATCGACGGCTACCAGGCGCCCGGCCAGATCCCGGTCGACCTGCCCGCGACGGGAGTGGACGCCTACACGGCCGGCCCGCTCAAGTGGCTGTGCGGCGGACCCGGGCTGGCCTACCTCTACGTTCGGGCCGAGCGCATCGAGGCGCTGCGGCCGCGCATCACGAGCTGGTTCGCGAGCGCCGACCCCTTCGCGTTCGACCCCGCGACCTTCCGCTACCGCGATGACGCGCGCCGCTTCGAGATGGGCACGCCCGCCCTGGCCACGGTCCATACGGCGCTCGGTGGCCAGGAGCTGATCGACGAGCTGGGTATCGAAGCCATCCACGCGCGCAATCGTCGGCTCACCGACCGCCTGGTCGAAGGACTCACCGACGCGGGCTTCACGCTCACGCTTCCCGGCCCCGCCAACCGCTCGGCCATCGTCATGGTGCGCCACCCGGCACCCGCCGAAGCGGTACGTCGGCTCGTGGAGCGGCACATCGTCGTCGACCATCGCCCCGGCCACGTACGGGTGAGTCCACACGTGTACAACACGGAGGACGAGATCGACCGGTTCGTACGGGCGCTGGTCGAGGTGGGGCCGACCGGCTAGCCGACACCCGCGATCTTGCCGCGGAAGATAAAGAACACCGCTGCGAGCACGCACAGCCCCGCCCACAGATAGTCGAGGGTCACGCGCTCCTTCAGGTAATAGACGGAGAACGGCACGAACACGAGCAGCGTGATGCTCTCCTGCAGGATCTTGAGCTGCCCCACCGACAGCGTGGCGTGCCCGATCCGGTTGGCCGGCACCTGGAGCAGATACTCGAAGAGCGCGATCCCCCAGCTCACCAGTGCCGCGACGATCCAGTGACGGTGGGAGAGATTCCGCAGATGGGCGTACCACGCGAAGGTCATGAAGACGTTGCTGCATACGAGCAGCGACGCGGTGATCAGGATCCGGTTCATTTCGTCGAATGCACTCATCGTTCGGGAGCGCCGCACGCCGGACGCGCGGCCTCTTGACTCGGGTGCGCCGGAATCCCCCCCGGGACGCGCCCGACTAATCCCTACGGGACGCCTCGATCCGGCGTACGAACTCCCGCAGGATCCTCAGGTAGAGATCCTGGCGCAGCACACGATCCTCCACCCCGTGATCGATGTTCGGGTTGTCGTTTACCTCGATCACCACGGCACTGTCGCCGAGCTCTTTGACATCCACGCCGTACAATCCGTCACCGATCAGCGATGCGGCGCGTACGGCGAGCTCAACGACCGTTTCGGGTGCGCCGCCGACCGGCACGGTCCGGTATCGACCTTCGTCGACGGACCCGTCGCCGTGGTGGTGGAGGATCTGCCAGTGTTTGCGCGCCATGAAGTACTGACAGGCGAAGAGGGGCTCGCCCGCGAGCACCCCGATACGCCAGTCGAAGGGCGTGGGGACGAAGGCCTGGGCCAGAATCAGGCGCGAATCGGCGAACAGGGCCTCCGCCCGCTCCAGCAACTCGCCTTCCGTTTCCACCTTGTGGACCCCTCGCGAAAACGACCCGTCGGGGATCTTCAGGACAGCCGGCAGCCCCAGACGCGCGGCGACCTCGGCAGCCGCTTCGCGCCCGAAGCGCCGACGGTCGAGCACGAGGCTTCGTGGTGCGGGAACCCCGTGGGCCTTCAAGAGCTCCCGCAGATACACTTTGTTGGTACATCGAATGATCGAGCGCGGGTCGTCGATCACGGGTAGACCCTCGGCCTCCGCCTTGCGCGCGAAACGGAACGTATGGTGGTTCAGGGCCGTGGTCTCGCGGATGAACAGGGCGTCGAATTCGACGATGCGGTCGTACTCCGAGGGACGGATGAGCTCCACGTCCATGCGCAACGTCTCACCCGCCTCGACGAAGCGCTCGAGCGCGGCGGCGTCGGAAGGTGGCAGAGCCTCCGCAGGATCGTGGAGGATCGCCAGATCGTAGAGGGGCGCCTTCCGGGCTCTCCTGCGCGGTACTCCGGTGCGCGTGAAGCGCTGCAACTCGCGCAGGAAGAACGCTTCCAACTCGCCACGCACCCGGTGAAGACCCAACGGCTTGATCGACCGGACCCTCCACACGCCGTCCACGGCGACGGCCGTGACGGCGAGCAGCGGGTACCGGAACGTGTCGAACACGGCCCGGGCCAGCCGGCGAAACCGTGGATCGTCCGGTTTGCCGAAGAAGATGTGGACGTGCAGAGGACCGTCCGCCGCGTCGTCGGGAGGCGGCGCGTCCCGCCGAAGCGCGTCTTCGAACTCGGGTAGCGCGAACGCGTAGTGGGCCCGCCGCGAGAGGTCCACGATGTCCGCGACGGTGGGCATGGGAAGATCCCCGCGGGCCTCCGCAAGGAGCGAGCAGTAGTAGCCCGCCGCCAGGTACCGGTAGCGCCGACACAGGTTGATCACCCGCACTGGCCTGGCGTGCCGCTCCTCTTCGTGGTTGAGAAAGTCGTCCACCGTCTGCACGGTCAGATCCGGCTGATCCCATCGCCAGTCCGAAGCCCGGTCGACCACCACCACCACACGACGCGTCATCGCGAAGCCCCGGAATCGGTCGCCCGCACGAGGAGCGCCGCGTAGGCTCTTCCCTTGCCGTATCGGGCCATGCGTTCGAATTCGCTCAGGCCGACGGGGATCCCGATGCACACCGCTTCGGTCTCTCCCTCTTCGACCTCGATGTAGGGATCGTGGATGTACACGAAGCGGTCGTCGAAACCGGTGACCACGACCCAATGGGGCGCCTTCTCACCGGTCAGGCGGTAGGCGCTCACGAGTACGACCGGCACGTCACCGGCCTCGAACGCCCGCCGCAGACGTCGCACCGAAGGCGACTGATGACGTATGCGTGCACCCAGTGCCAGCGCCTCGGCCTTCTGATCGGCTTCGACGAGCTCCACCACACGCCGCTTGGCAACGCTGCGAACCGAGTCGACGAACAGGCCAGGGCGGTCGGCGACGAACAGGTCGACCGCAAAGCCACGGCGGAGCGCAGCCGTGGCCAGGCCGTACGGTCCGCACCCTCCGTGCCCCGCGTTCATGAAGATCGTCGTCGCCTCGCGCCACAAGCGCAGCTCCAGGTTCCGACTGAAGTCCACCGACGGTCGCAGGGCCTTCATCGCCATCATCAGACACGCGGAGCCGCACGTGAAGTCGAGCGTCTGCGGGTAGTAGGGCACCCGGGCCTGCGCCGCGGTCAGGTGGGGCGCCAGTTCCTTCTCCATGCGCACCGCAGCGGCCCCATCCTCGTAGTAGCCGGAGACCCGCGCGAACGCCTGGTAGCCGAGCCTCCGGTACAGAGCGGCGGCGGCTTCGTTGTCTTCGCGCACCTCCAACCGCACCGCGACCGCGCCGCGAACGAGAGCCTCGGCCTCGAGACGCTCGAGCAGCGCGCGGGCGATGCCCTGTCCGCGTGCGGCAGGCTGCACAGCGATCGAATAGAGACGAGCGATGGACGTGGTGCGGCGGAACAGGACCAGCCCGTAGGCGAGAAGGCCTCCCTCGGCCCCGGCGTCATCGACCAGGAGCAGGGCCGACCTCGAGGCAAGGAAGCGACGGAACGCTCGACGGCTCAAGCGGTCAGCCGCAAAACAGGTGTTTTCGAGTTCCTCGAGTGCGTCGAGGTCGTCGGGTCGGGCGGGTCGGATCACGTTGAGTGTCCTCACTGCGCGCCAGTGAGTTGGCGGCGTCCCGAAAATCGCAATCCAGGGGCTTGGCGGGAAGCGGTCGAGTGACTGCAACGGCGACACCCCGGGGCGAGTTGCCCCTCCGAGCATCCCGGTCTTCACGTTTCTTTCGGTTTTGGTGTGCCAAACTTTGCTTGCGCGGTGTCGCCGCGGCCCCCATCCTATCCCCGGACGCGCGCCCCCCATCCCTCGATGACCCAGACGCGTCCCTGCCAGGAGAGCCGTCCGATGCCCGTCACGCGCTCCGGGGCCTCGCCGTCCTCCGGCACCCGGGCACCGCAGCGCTGTTCCGGAGCACGCAGACGCGGACGCAACCCTCCGCGTGCGTGACTTTCTGGAGCGGCTCGGAAAGCGATACGTCGTTCGCTGGCTGATCGCCTATCTCGCGGTTTCGTGGGCGGGGCTGGAGTTCCTCGGGTTTCTCACCGACACCTTCGCCTGGTCGGTGGTCGTGCCCCGCATCGGCACGGCCGTGCTGGCCGCGGGCCTGCCGGTGGTGCTGATCCTGTCGTGGTACCACGGCGAGCGGGGCCGGCAACGGGTGTCGGGCCCCGAGGTCGCGCTCCTCACGGTCACGACACTCGTCGGGTTGCTGCTCATCCGCGAGGCGGCCCGCTTCGAGCCGTCGACCCTTCCCGCGGGCCTCCCCGCGTTCAGTCAGGCGAGCATCGCGGTGCTGCCGTTCCGCAACATCGGAGACACCTCGGACCTTTACTACGCCGACGGCCTCGCCGAAGAGATCCTCACGCGCCTCGCCCGGCTGCCCGACCTGCACGTGATCGCCAGACGGTCGTCCTTTCTCTTCCGCGACACGGCACTCGACGTCACCGACATCGGACGCCAGCTCGGCGTGGCCCACCTGCTCGAAGGAAGCGTGCAGCGCGCCGAGAACCGCGTGAGAGTGCGCGCCCAGCTCATCAGCGTAGCAGACGGCTTCGAAGTCTGGTCGAACCAGTACGATGTCGAGATGGACGACATCCTCGCGGTCCAGGACTCCATCAGCCGCGCCATCGTCGATACGCTGCAGATTACGCTGGGGGCCCAGGCCGAGGCGCTGCTCACCGCCCGGCCCACCGACGATCCACACGCGTTCGACCTGTATCTGCGCGGGCGCTACGCGTTCTACCGCGCCACGCCCGCCGGTCTCGCCGAGTCGCTCGACTACTACCGTCAGGCGGTGGCGCTCGACAGCACGTACGCCCTCGCCTATTCCGGCATGGTCGACAGCTATCTGATCACCGGCTTCAACTACCAGGCACCCGCGTCGTTGCTCGACGACGCGATGCGCGCCGCCGAGAACGCCGTTCGCCTCGACCCCGCGCTACCCGCCGCACACGTGTCGCTCGGCTTCGTTCGCATGGTCGAGGGAGACCTCGACGGCTCGGAGGCGAGCTTTCGCCGCGCGCTGCAGCTCGACCCCGACAACGACGACGCGCATCGCTGGTATGCGAGCCTGCTCACGTACCTGGGACGCTTCGACGCCGGGCTCGGAGAGATGGCCGAGGCGCGCCGCCTCGACCCCATGAGCCTCAATACGATGGCCGAAGCCGCGCTCCCTCTCTACTACGCGCGCCGCTACCGGCAGACCGTCGACGAAGTCACGCGCGTCGTCGAACTCAATCCGGGTTCGCCGCGCGTCCATCTGTGGCGCGGCTGGGCCCACACGATGCTGGGCAATTACGAGCGGGCGCTGGCCGACTACCGGGCGGAGCCCGCCGTGCTCACGGGCGCGCGTGCCCACGAGGGGCACGTGCTCGCGCTCATGGGACGAATGGACGAGGCGCGCGAGATCCACGACGAGCTCGTCGCCCGCGCCGACACCGAATGGGTCGAGCCCTTCCGGATCGCGCTGCTTCACGTGGGCATGGGCGACCATGACGGCGCCTTCCGTTGGCTGGAGCGAGCGTACGAGGCGCGCTCCTTCCATCTGGTCACGCTCGACGTCGACCCCATGCTCGACCCCATCCGCGACGATCCGCGCTTCGAGGATCTGCGCCGCCGCGTCGGCCTGCTGCACTGAGCGCCCTCGCACCTCCACCCTTCCACGCGGGAGGCCCCATGGCCTGCGCCGCCGACCACCCCGCCGAAGCCTTCGCCACCGACCTGGTCTTCTATCTGAACGGGCGGCGCATCCACCTGCACGCCGTCGACCCATCGCTGCTCATCGTCGACTACATGCGCCGCCCCGACGTGGGCCTCACCGGCACCAAGAAGGTGTGCGGCCAGGGTGGCTGCGGCGCCTGCACCGTCATGCTCTCCACCTGGTCCGAGGCCGCCGGCGCCGCCGAGCACCGTGCGGTCAACGCTTGCCTGCGCCCGCTGGCCACGCTCGACGGCTGCGCGGTCACCACCGTGGAGGGCGCGGGCTCCGTGGCCGAGGCGCTGGGGCCGGTCCAGTACGCCGTCGCGGTCAACAACGGGTCGCAGTGCGGCTTCTGCACGCCCGGCTGGGTGATGACGATGCACGCTCACCTTGCCGCCGCGGGTGAGGATCCCGGAACGCAGCAGGAGATCGAAGAGCTCTTCGACGGTAACCTGTGCCGCTGCACCGGCTACCGGCCCATCCTCTACGCCATGAAGCAGTTCGCCGGCGACTGGACGCCCTGCGGTGACGACTGCATGCACTGCGAGCCGGCGCCCGGCACGGCACCCGCGCATCGCGATCACGTCGAGGTGGCGTTCCCCGAGGAACTGCGCCGCCCGCCCAGGTCGGTGCGATACGCGCGCGGCGGCTATTTGTGGGTGCGGCCCACGTCGCTCGAGCAGCTCCTGCGCACCATCGCCGAGCGGCCCGACGGTCTGAGCGGCGTCCGCCTCGTCGTCGGCAACACGTCGAGCGGCGTGTACGACCGCTTCGTCGAAGACCCGCACACGTTCATCGACATCGGGCACATCGACGAGCTGCGCGGCACACGCCTGGAGAACGGCGCCCTCACCGTCGGCGCAGCCGAGACGTACACGCACCTGCTCGCGGGCCTCGACGAGGCGCTCGCGGCCCTCCCCGCCGGCCGCAGCGCGGGCCTCGCGGCGTTGCGCTACATGGCACACCGCACGGCCGGCACGATCGTGCGCAACGCAGGCTGCCTCGCCGGCAACACGATGCTCGTGGCGCGCCACGTCTACGAGGGCGAGCCGTTTCCCTCGGACGCCTTCACGACCCTGGCCGCGCTGCAGGCCCGGGTCCAGGTGGCCTTCGCCGACGCGGACGCGGTCGCGGAAGGTCCCGCGGCGGAGATCGTCGAGATGGACCTGCTCGACTTCGCCACGCGCTGGGCCCGGGACGAGCGTCTGCGCACCAGCGGCGTTCTCCTGGGCTACCGGGTGCCGCTCCCGCCCGAAGGCGCCCGGGAGTTCGCGCAGGCGTACAAGACCGCGCTACGCGAGGTGAACAGCCACTCGATCGTGAACGCGGCGTTCCGCATTCGAGTCGCCGACGACGACACGGTCGCGGAGGCGGCGCTGGTGTTCGGCGGCCTCGCACCCATCGCGGTGCGCATGCCGCGTACGGAAGACGCCCTCGCCGGTGCGCCCTGGAACGCGGACACGCTCGAGCGCGTGCGGTCCGTGCTTGCCGAGGAGCTCGCGGCCGTGCTCGAGGCATCGGCGCCCCGGTTCGCGGAACTCCCCGACGAGGGGTTCACCGCCGCGTACCGTCAGGCGCTCGGCGAGGCCTTCTTCTACAAGTTCTTCCTCGAGGTGGAGCTGGCGCTCGACCCGGGCTCCGTGCCGCCCGAAGACCGCTCGGCCGCCGAGCGCAGCCGCCGCCCCGTGAGCTATGGTCGGCAGAAGTGGCGCCACGACCACGCCGAGGATCCCGTCGGCGAGCCCTATGTGAGCAGCTACGCGTTCCTGCAGGCCAGCGGCGAGGCGCGCTATACGCACGACTTCGATCCGCCGCACCGGGGTGTGGAAGCCGTCGTGGCCGTGTCGCAGGCGGCCCTCGCGCGCATCCACTATCAGATTCCCACCGCAACCGGCCCGCAACGCTGCACGCTCGAAGAACTCGGCGCCCATCTGAGCGAGTGCTTCCCCGGCTTCGTGGCCTACGTGACGAGCTTCGACGTACCCGAGCACGGCACCAACATCCTCGGCGCCGGCAACGATCCGGTCGTGTGTCCCCTCGAGGACACGCCCGACGGTCCCGAAGGCACCGTGGAGTGGTTCGGCGAGCCGCTGGGTGTGGTGGCCGCCCGCGATCAGCGCACCGCCGAAGACGCCGCTCACTACATCGCGACCGCCTGCGTCCACTACGACCGGGACGCGGTGAGCGAGCCGCTCGTCCTCACCTTCGACGAGGCCCTCGAGCACGACACGCGCTTTCCCGACCTGCCCCCCTACCCGGTCCACATCGAGACCGTCGAGCGACCGCGCTCGACGTTCGAATGGGTCGAGGCGGAGGGGCCCGTCGCGGTCGACGGAGTCGAGTGCATGGTGGTGCGCGGCACCCAGGCCGCGGGCGACCAGATCCATTTCTACATGGAGACCCAGTCCTGCCTGGCCGAGCCAGGAGAGGAAGGCGAGCTCATCCTGCACCCCTCCACCCAGAGCCCCGACGGCGTGCAGTCGGGCGTCGCGCGCATGCTGGGCCTCTCGCAGAACGCCGTGCACGTTCGCGTACGGCGCGTGGGGGGCGCCTACGGCGGCAAGACCACGCGCTCTCTCTACGCAGCCGCCCCCGCGGCGCTGGCCGCCTGGGTGCTGCGCCGCCCGGTGCTCCTGCGCATGCCCCGAGCCGCAGACACGGCGATGTTCGGCCACCGCCACCCGGTGCGCGGCTCCTACGCGGTGGCGATCGGCACCGGCAGCGACCGCGAGGCGGACCGAGGCCTGCTCCAGGGCTGGCAGACCCACTTTCTGCTCGACGGGGGCGCCACCTACGACTGCTCGTTCGTGGTGTCGGACTGCATCCAACTGCGGGCCGACGGGGCCTACCTGGTGCCCAACTACCGCACCGTCGCGGACGTCTATCGCACCAACAAGGCCAGCAACACCGCCTTCCGCTCCTTCGGACTCATCCAGGGGACCATCGTTCAGGAAGACGCACTCGAGGCCGCCGCGCATGCCATCGGCATGCTCCCCGAAGACGTGCGCGAGCGGAACCTCTACAGCCTGGGCGACGCCACGCCGTTCGGGCAGCGTCTCGACTACTGCTACATGAAAGAGGTCTGGGACTACGCGCGCGAGCGCAGCGAGTTCGATCGCCGGCGCGCCGAGTGCGAGGCGTTCAACGCCGAGAACCGCTGGCGCAAACGGGGCATTTCGCTCATCCCGGTGAAGTACGGCAGCGGCTACAACGTGACGTGGATGGAGCAGGCAGGCGCCCTGGTAGAGGTCTACGAGGGCGACGGAAGCGTGCTCCTGCGCCACGGCGGCATCGAGATGGGTCAGGGCGTCACGATCAAGGTGACCCAGCTCGCTGCGCTGTCGCTCAACGTGCCGTTCACCCGTCTGCGCATGACCGAGACCGACACGGCCGTGGTGCCGAACCCCACGTCGACGGGCGCCTCGACGGGCACCGCGTTCAACGGCGCCGCCGTCCGCGAAGCGTGCCTGCGCCTGCGGGACCGGCTCGAGCGCTTCTGTCTGACCCAGCTGCGTGAGCACGGCAAGGACTGGTGCGCCGAGCAGGGCATCGACTTCTGGAACCACGAGCACGGGTGGAACGACAAGGACGCCGAGGGCCGGCTCATCTGGGACAACGTCGTGAAGCTGGCCTACATGGCCCGCGTGAACCTTTCGGAGCAGGTCCGTTTCCGCCAGAAGGGCGGCGAGCTGCCCGACACCGGCCTCTCGTTCGACAAGGGCAGTGAGGACGTGGACCAGTTCGTGGGCTACACGTACAGCGCGGCGTGCACCGAGGTCGAGATCGACGTGCTCACCGGAGAGACGACCGTGCTGCGCACCGACATCTTCTACGACGCCGGGCGGAGCCTCAACCCGGCCATCGACGTGGGGCAGGTGGAAGGCGCGTTCGTGCAGGGACTCGGCAACGTGCTGACCGAGGCGTTGGTCTTCCAGCCGGACGGGTCCGAGCGAGGTCGCCTCAACACGGTCAACACCTGGCGCTACAAGCCACCGGCCTACACGACGATCCCGCTCGAGTTCAACGTGGAGTTGTTCCCACGCGACCTGGCCGAAGACGTGCCCGACAACCCCAACGAACTGCTCTCGTCCAAAGAGGTGGGCGAGCCGCCCCTGGTGCTGGCCACGACGGTCTACTTCGCCGTGAAGCACGCGGTGCTGGCCGCGCGGCGCGACCGGGGGCTCGACGGATGGTTCCGCATGGACTCGCCGGCCACCGTGTACACCGTGCAGGCCGCGTGTGCGGAGGAGAGCGCCTAGGGAGCGGTCGACGTCCCACCAC
>RFGQ01000520.1 GCA_003695865.1 Gemmatimonadota bacterium
CCGCTGCCCGCACGGCCGTGCGAGCGGGTCCCCGGGGGAATAATGCGGCGAGCGCCTTGCAGCGCCGCCGCAGCGAGCGAAGCCCCTACCTGTTCAGATGGAAATCACCGAGTCGACGGCGTAGCGGGCCCCCGGGGGCCCGACGAGCACGGCCCCCCGCACGAGAGGACGCTCCGACCACCAGGGGCGGGCTCCCGTGCGGGGTCTCGCCCGGCACGCCCCGCAGGGCGCCACGCGGGCCACGGGAAGCACCGCCCCTCAATCGGTGGTCGGCCGCACGCCACCCCCCGGGCGGGAGGCCGGCGCGCACCGTCCGGTCAGGCCGTGAAGGCCAGGGACGTCTGAGCGCCCCTCGAGCTGCCCAGCCCGCCCTCGTCGTCCTCGAGCAGCCTGAGCTCCCAGATGCGCCCGCTGTCGACGACCGCCATGAACGCGTCGACCACGCGCGGGTCGAACTGGGTACCGCGGCCCGCCTCGATCTCGTGCACCGCCTCTTCGAGCGTGCACGCGCGCTTGTAGGGCCGCTCGTGCGTGATGCAGTCGAACGTGTCGGCCACCGCCACGATGCGCCCCACGAGCGGGATCGACTCGCCCGAGAGCCCCGCGTAGCCGTTCCCGTCCCACCACTCGTGGTGCGTGAGCGCGATCTCGCGCGCCAGCTCGAGCAGCGGAAAGCGGCCGCCCGAGAGGATGCGCGCGCCGATCTGGGTATGCGACTTCATCACCTCGAACTCGACCGGCGTGAGCGGCCCCGCCTTCATGAGGATCGCGTCGGGAATGCCGATCTTGCCCACGTCGTGCAGCGGCGCGGCCCAGCGGATGAGCTGCACCACCTCGTTCGAGAGCCCGAGCTCCTGCGCGATCAGCGCGGACAGGATGCCGACCCGTTCGGCGTGGTGCCCTGTCACGTCGTCCCGGTAATCGGCGGCGAGCGCCAATCGACGCAGGATCTCGGACTGCGTCTCTTCGAGTTCGCGGGTGCGCTCGCGCACCTTCTCTTCGAGCGCCTCGTTCTGGTTCTGCAGGCGCTTGTAGAGCATGCGCGTCTCGAGGAGGTTCTTGATGCGCAGCATCACCTCGTTCAGCTCGAAGGGCTTCGCCACGAAGTCCTTCGCGCCTGCGCTCAGCGCGCGCTCGCGCGTCTCGGGATCCCGGTCGGCCGTGAGGATGAGGATCGGCACGTACTCGCCCGGCGGAATGCGCGGCTGCAGAGCGCGCATCACCTGGAAGCCGTCCATGAACGGCATGTGCAGATCGAGGAGAACGAGATCGGGCTCGAACCGGGAGAAGATGTCGAGTGCGGTCCTCGGGTCGGAGGTGAACGCCATCCTGGAGTAGCCCCCGCGGCGCAGGAGCTTACCCAGGGCTCGAAGGTTCGCGTCCTCGTCGTCGACGATGAGGATACGCCCTTCCCTGAGTTCTTGCTGCGAGATTCCCCTGTGCACGTATCCCTCCGTCGACCGGCCGCCCGGCGGCTCGATCGCTACCAGTGATACGCGTGCCCCAACGGGAGTATCGGCCGCACCGCCGGGCCGCTGAACCCGGCCCCGCAGAATACGCGAAACCCGCGCCACGGCGCGGGTTTCGCTC
>RFGQ01000052.1 GCA_003695865.1 Gemmatimonadota bacterium
CGGCCGGAGCGGACCCTTTCGTTTGGCCCGCAGGTACAAGAAGGCTAGGAAGTCGCGGGCCCTGATCCCCGCATCCCGACGCACCGCACGGGGACCGGACGGTCCCGCCGGGCAGCCTCCCGGGCGGAACCCCGGTACGCGCGTCGGGGCTTCTCTCCCTCCGACCCCTCCCTCGGACCCCCCTGAAGCAGATAGCGGACGGGGTCCGTACGGGGTCGGGAGGAACGGAAAGGAGGTCGCACATGCACACGATGCGTGTCGCCCATAGATGGCTCCGCCTGCAGACGCGGGTGTGGGGCCGCCGGCCGGCTGCGGCTCGGCTGGCTCGAGGCGGGCTGCTCGCCGCCTCGGTCGGATGTCTCTGGTTCGGCCTGCACCTCGCGGGCGAGCGGGACCAGCTCCGCCATGCTCTCGAGGCCGACCCGGTGGTGCCGGCCGCGATGGCCGATCTACAGGCCGAGCTCGGCCCCATGCTGCCCGTCGAGGTGAACGAGCGGGTCGAGTACTGGATGCGCCGGTTCCGCACCGACCAGAAGGAGGTCTTCGAAGACCTCCTCGCGCGGGAGGGGCTCTACGGAGACATGATCCGGCGCAAGCTGCGCGAACGGGGCATGCCCGAAGGACTCGTCTATCTGGCGATGATCGAGTCGGGCTTCTCGACGCGGGCCCGGTCGCGGGCGGAGGCGATCGGTATGTGGCAGTTCATGGTGCCGACCGCACGCCAGTACGGGCTCAGGATCGACGAATGGGTCGACGAGCGCCGCGACCCCGAGCGGGCCACCGACGCGGCGCTGGACTACCTGCAGGCCCTCCACGAGCGCTACGGGAGCTGGTATCTGGCCGCCGCCGCCTACAACGCGGGTCCCACCCGAGTGAGCCGGGCACTCAGGCGCCATGCCGGAGCCGTGAAGGGCGACGAGGAACTCTACTGGGAGATCATCGATCACCTGCCCAGGGAGACGGCTCTCTACGTGCCCAAGTTCCTGGCGGCCACCTACCTGGCCCGGCGCACCGAGTCCGAGCGGTTCGTGTTCGACCGCGTCGAACCGTTCCGCTATCAGGTGGTGTGGGTGCCGGGCGGCACGCGCCTGAGCGTGGTGGCGCGGCGCCTGGGCGCCGAGGGGCGCGTGCTGCGCGATCTGAACCCGCAGCTTCTGCGGGGCGTGACGCCGCCCGGCGAGGTCTACCCGCTGCGGGTGCCGGCGGGCTCGGCGCCGCGGGTCGTGGCCGCCCTGGCCCGCACCGACGCCGGGGCGCGCAGGGCCGACTGACCCGCGCGGCCACGCGACCACGAGGGGGA
>RFGQ01000053.1 GCA_003695865.1 Gemmatimonadota bacterium
AAGCTCGCCGCCACACCCGACGCCGTGCCCCCGCTGGAACCCGCAGGCACCCGGTCGAGCGCGTAGGCGTTGGCCGTCGTGCCGAAGGACGAGCTCACCGTCTGCCGGGGGCTGAACGCCCACTCCGCCATGTTGGTCTTGGCCACCACGATGGCGCCCGCCTCGCGCACGCGGCGCACCATGAAGGCGTCGTCCGGCGGATACGACTCACGCAGCGCGATCGAGCCGCCCGTGGTCGGCAGGTCGTGCGTGTCGAAGTTGTCCTTGACCAGGAGCGGGGCGCACACCAGCGGGCCGGGCTCCGCGCCGGCCGCGAGCGCGGCGTCGATCGAGTCGGCCCGGGCCAGCGCCCGGGGGTTCACGACCGTGATGGCGTGCAATCCGGTGGAGCGGTCGTAGGCGTCGATGCGGTCGAGGTGGGCCTGGACGATGGCCCGGCAGGTCGTTTCGCCTTCGAGCAGCGCGCGCTGCAGGTCGGCCACGGTGGCCTCGACCACAGAAGGCGCCCCGGGGGGCTCGGCGCAGGCGGCCACCCACAACACGCCGAGCGTGGCGCAGGAGGCGAGTCTTCCCAGGGGCCGGCGCATGGCGGGCGTGGTCGGGTCGGTCACGGGTGGAACACCCCTCCATCGGCGAGAGGGCGGACGTCGAGGGGACGCCGCCACGGGGTCGTAAACGCGCCCGGCAGGATTCGAACCTGCGACCCTCGGATTAGAAGTCCGATGCTCTATCCAACTGAGCTACGGGCGCCTGGCGGGGCGCCGGCGGCCGGCGGCCGTGGCGCTACCGCGCGACAAGGTGGCGCCGGCCGAGGCGTAGCGTCAACGAGCGCCCGCCCACCCCCGGCGCCGCGGGCCGGGCGGCACCGCGCCCTAAGGCGCTCGCCACCCCGCCATCTCTCAGCGTCTCGTAAACGAGAAGTCGCCCGCCACGTCCCCCGTGCAGTCCGACGCGAGCAGCTCTCCGGCGTAGCGCATGGTCTCGGGCGCAACCTGGCCCGTGAGTGTGGCCTGACCGGGGCACTGGAAGTTGTAGCTCAGGTCGAGCTGCAGCAGCGTGTCGGTGAGCGTGCCGCCCCCTTCGGCCGTGATCCCGAAGTCGGGCGCCGAAAACGTGGCCGCGATCGAGGTGCCGGTCTGCACGAGTTCGAGCGTGCCGGGGATGGTCGTTCCCTCCACGTTCATCGCGCCCTCGTACACGCCGGCCACGTTGAGCACGGCGGGCGCGGCCGGCTCACCGCCACCGGACCCTCCCGACGCGCACGCGGCGGCCGTCAACGCGGCGGTCAGTACCACCGACACACTTCGCACCGCCGCTCCGATCGAGGTTGACACGGCCATCTCTCGCACCTCCTGGGTTCGTAGGTTCGGGCCGGTACCGCCCGCCGGGCAGGCCACCGAAGCTCCAAGCGCAGGGCTCTCGGAGACCCCGGCGGGCCCGAGTGTGAACCGAGACCCACACCCGCTCCGGCGACAAGCGTGCGTCCGGTTTCACGAATGGCAATCCCCGTGCCGCGGGCGGTTCTCACCCACCCGTCTGGATCAGCACCTCCGAAAACGCGATCTCTTCCGCAGCGAGCACGAAGGCGGTCGCGGGCAGGCCCTCGGTTCGCTCCAGGAGCCGCTCGTAGTACCCGCGAAAGTCGTCATCGGGCTCGGCCATACCCAGAAAGATCAGGTCGGCGTCGGCCGACGACTGGCGCAGCACTTCGTGAAACGGTCGCCCCTGCCCCACCAGGACGTGGGGCTCGGCTCCCGTCCGCGTCTCCTCGATGAGGCGCGTGAGATTCACGCGCGCCTCCTCCGCGGCCGCCTCGGAGGGCACGATCATCTTCACCCTCACCCGCACGTTGCGCCACATCAGGCTCGTGCGCAAAAGGTAGGCGAAGATCATCATGAGCGCCCCGTTCCCCTTGAGCCCGCCCCACCACACATCGATGGTCTCCCTCCGGCCGAACTGCTCGCCTTCGCGGGCGTGCAGGATCAGCAGGTTCCGCTGCGCCCGATGGAAGTGGCGCACCATCGCGCAGAACTGGTCGCGCTCCTCGACGTCGTTGGAGTGCCCCACGAGGATGGTGTTGGGCACCAGGGCGCCGAGCCCGTAGGCGTCGACCAGGCGCCTTGCGCCTTCGAAGGGATCGGGAGCGGCGAGCACGCGCACGAGCGCCTGTACGCCGCGCCGGTCCAGATAGTCGCGGATGTTCTCTTCCATGGTCTGCAGCCGCTCCCCTTCGACCGACGCCTCGGGGACCACGGTCGCCACCGATACCAGCCCCTTCGAGTGCGAGAAGCCGTTGGCGAGGTCGATCAGGTGCCAGCGCCGGCTCGGCGCCCCCGACAGGACCAGCGTGTTCGGACGCCAGTTCTTGGGATCGGGGGCGCCGCGCAGGCGCAGCAACCCCGCCCGGGTGAGCGTCATCCAGATTCCGCGACGCACGTCACCCCACGCGGCCTCGAGCTCCTGACGCTCGAGCCACACGTAGACGGCCGCCACGAACGCGATCGCGATCACGGTGGCGCGCGCGTCGATCAGGAACATCACCCAGACGCAGCCGAGCGCGCCGAGCAGGGAGAAGATCCAGTGCACCCGGAACGTGGGGCGGAAGGACGGGCTCCCGAGAAACCGTTCCACGCCGGCGACGACGTTGAGCACCCCGTAGGTGGTCAGGAAGAACATCGTCAGGATGGGTGCGATCGCGTCGAGATCGGCCATCCACACGGCCACCAGGGCAACCCCGAGCGTGAGCACGGTGCCCACCCGCGGCTCGTCGTCCTCGCCGCTGCCCCTCCCCAACCAGCGCAGCCACCGCGGCAGCACGCGGTCCCGCGCGAGCGCCTGGAGCACGCGCGGCGCCCCCAGCATGCTGCCCACCGCCGACGACAGGGTCGCACCCCACACACCGAGCAGGATCGCATCGCCCCAGAACGCCATGCGGCGCATCACCAGGGGGTCCGACGCCAGCGCTTCGGGACCGGCCCGGAAGGCGAGCAGGGCGGGCAGCGCCATGTAGATCACGTAGCCCACGCCGATGGCCGCGAACGTCCCCTTCGGGATCGAAGAAGCCGGATTCTCGAGGTCGCCCGACATGTTGACGCCCGCCATGATGCCGGTCACAGCCGGGAAGAACACGGCGAACACGACCCAGAACGGCGCGGGGTCGGCCACCGTGCCGGTCAGCCCCGCCGGCTCCCCGTCGAGCGGCTGCCCGAGCGCCAACGACACGAGCGAGAGGCCGATCGCGGCCATGATGAAGTACTGCGCCCGGATGGCCGCGCGCGCGGACGTGAGCGCGAGCGCGGCCACACCCAGCGTCACGACGAGCCCCACCCAGCGCGCGTCGAGCGCCGGAAACGTGCGCACCACCGATTCGGCGAAGCCGATCGTGTAGAGCGCGACGCTCAGCGCCTGGGCGATGTAGAGAGGGATCCCCACGGCGCCGCCGGCCTCGAGCCCGAGCGAGCGGCTGATCATGTAGTAGGCCCCCCCGGTGCGCACGCGCTGGTCGGTGGCGATGGCGGCGATGGAGAGGCCCGTCAGGAACGTGATGCTCGTCGACAGGGTGACGATGAGGAAGGTTCCGAGCAGGCCGACGTTGGCGACGACCCACCCGAAGCGCAGGTACATGATCACGCCGAGGATCGTCAGAATCGACGGCGTGAACACACCTCCGAAGGTGCCGAGTCCGCCCGGCGTACCGGAGACGACCTCCTCGTGCGGGGGATGGCTGCCGCGGTCGTCCCGCGGCCGGCGATCGCTCAAGCTGCCTCCAGGATGCCGGAGCCGGGCCGGCCCCGGACGGCGGCGTCCGCCGCGGTCCAGGGATCCGGATGTCTCCGGTACGGGTGAGAATCGGGGCGCCGGGATTCGAACCCGGGACCTTCGGCTCCCAAAGCCGACGCGCTACCGGACTGCGCCACACCCCGCCGTGGCAGCCTCTGCGACCCCACGGACGGCGCCTACGTTAGCGTGCGGCGGCGCAGGCCGGAAGATCCGCCGCGGCGCTTCCGGTCTCGATGTCGACACGCCGCCGCACGAGGGCGCCGAAAACGCCCGTTCCACCCTCTCCGTGCAGGCTGGGCACACGCACCGCTCCGGACGGATTGAACTCGCCGCCGCGCACCCAATTCACGTAGTTGGGGTCGGCCGCCGCGACGGCGATGCGGGCCGCGGTCCCGCGCGGCAGGCCGCTCTGCAGCCGCACCGCGAGTTCGCGGTCGAGGTCGAAGCGGTCGAAGACGCCGAACTCGTCCGGGAACGAGAGCGTGGTGTCGGCGGCGCTCACCGACAGCCCGCTGAGAGCGAGGGTGTCGGCCTCGACCTCGATCTCGCCCCCGAGGGCGCCGCGGAGGCCGAACAGCGTCGCATCCGCCACATACGCCCAGGCCGACGGCGAACGCGACCAG
>RFGQ01000521.1 GCA_003695865.1 Gemmatimonadota bacterium
CCGCGCGGCGCGGGCGCCGCCCCTGGCGTCGGTGTGTGCCCCTGCCGGCGTCCGGCCGGCCCTGCTCAGGCGCCGCGCAACGCCTCGGCGACCACGCGCGTCTGCCAGTACATGTGGTCGATGCTCTTGCCTTCGGCCGGGCTGGCGCGCTCGGGCCGGGACACGTGCCTGAGCGGTACCTTCTTGGGCACCACCGTGCGCAGCCGCGGGCCGATGTAGGAAAGGGCGCCCATGTTGCGCGGCTCCTCCTGCACCCACACGACCTCGCTTGCGTTGCGGTACCGCTTCACCACCGCCTTCAGGGCGTCGGCCGGGAACGGGTAGAGCTCTTCGACGCGCACGATCGCGATGTGCCCGGCGCCCTGCCGGTCCTCGCTGGTGAGCAGGTCGTAATAGACCTTGCCCGTGCACATGAGCAGCCGGGTGACAGCGTCGGGATCGTCCACGAGGGCGTCGTCGAGGACCGGCTGGAAGCCTCCGGCGACGAGCTCGGAGACCGGCGAGACCGCCTTCGGGTGCCGGAGCAGGCTCTTCGGGGTCATGACCACCAACGGGCGCTCGGGGCGGGCGTGTGCCTGGCGCCTGAGCAGGTGGAAGTACTGCGCCGGCGTCGTCGGATACACGACCCGCATGTTGTCTTCGGCGCAGAGCTGCAGGAAGCGTTCGAGGCGCGCGCTCGAGTGCTCGGGCCCCTGGCCTTCGTACCCGTGGGGCAGCAGTAGCACCAGGCGCGAGGTCTGGCCCCACTTCTCCCATCCCGATGCGATGAACTGGTCGATCGTGACCTGCGCGGCGTTCACGAAGTCGCCGAACTGGGCCTCCCAGAGTACGAGGTCGCCGTCCCGGGCAACGCTGTAGCCGTATTCGAAGCCGAGCACGCCCATCTCGGAGAGCGGTGAGTTGTGCACCTCGAGCCGGGCACTGCCGTAGTCCGCGAGCGGGGTCACGGTCGCCCCGGTTGCGGCGTCATGAAGCACCAGGTGGCGCTGCGAGAACGTGCCCCGCTCGGAGTCCTGCCCGGTGAGTCTTACGGGCACCCCCTCCCCGAGGAGCGATCCGAACGCCAGCGCTTCGGCGTGCGCCCATTCGAGCTCGAAGTCCGGCCCGAAGTCGGCGCCGCGGCGGTCGAGCTGCCGTTTGAGTTTGGGGTGCACCGTGAAGCCCTCGGGGGTCGCCAGCGACGCGGCGTTGATCTCGGCCAGCGTCTCGAACGGGACGGCGGTCTCGACGGGCTGGTCGAGCGGCAGGTCCCCGTCCGTGTGATCGCCGTTCTCCTCGGCCCGCTCCTCGCGGATCTGATCCTGCGCCTCGCGGAAGTAGTCGGCGACCCGAGACTTCATGGCCTCGACGTCGGCCTCACTCACCACGCCGTCCTTCACGAGGCGCTCGGCCCAGATCTGGAAAACGGTCGGGTGGTTGCGGATGCGTTCGTAGATGTCGGGCTGGGTGTAGGCCGGCTCGTCGCCCTCGTTGTGACCGTGACGCCGGTACCCGACCAGGTCGATGACGAAGTCTTCGTTGAAGCGCTCACGGTAGGCCATGGCCAGGCGGATGGCCGTGAGGCATGCCTCGGGTTCGTCGGCGTTCACGTGAACGATCGGCAGGGCGAACCCCTTGGCCAGGTCGCTCGCATAACGGGTGGAGCGTCCGTCCTCGGGCGTGGTCGTGAAGCCGATCTGGTTGTTGACGATGATGTGGATCGTGCCGCCGGTGCTGTAGCCCTCGAGGCGGGCGAGGTTGAGCGTCTCGGCGACCACGCCTTCGCCGGCAAAGGCGGCGTCGCCGTGGATGAGGATCGGCACCACCGCGTTCGGGTCGCGGGCGGCGTCCTGCTCGGCGCCCGGGTACTGGAGCGCGCGGGCCATGCCCTCGACGACGGGGTTCACGAACTCGAGGTGGCTGGGGTTGGGCGCGAGCGTCACGCGCACTGCGCGGCCGTCTTCGAGCATGCGCTCGCCCTCGGCGCCGTGGTGATACTTCACGTCGCCGGTGCCCTCGACCTGAAGAGCGCCCTTGGTCTTCACGCCTTCGAACTCGCGCAGGATCTCGGCGTAGCCGATGCCCACCGTGTGGGCGAGCACGTTGAGACGCCCGCGGTGCGCCATCCCCAGCACCACCGTGTGAGCTCCGGCCCGGCCGGCGCCGGCGATCGCCTCGTCGAGCATCGGCACGAGCATATCGCAGCCCTCGAGCGAGAAGCGCTTCTGGCCCAGGTAGGCGCGGTGCAGGAACTGCTCGAGCCCTTCGACTTCGGCCAGGCGCTGGAGCACGCGAACCTTCTCGCTCTGTTCGAGCGGTCCCGCGAACGCGCCGGTGGCGACCTGGTCCCAGAGCCAGCGGACCACACGTGCGTCTTCGAGGTGCTCGAACTCGTAGCCGATGGGGCCCGACGAGATCTCGCGCATGCGCTTGAGCGCGTCGGCCAGGGTCTCGCCGGGCCGGGCGTGGTAGAGCACGAGCTCGGCCGGCACCCGGCTCAGTTCGTCGATGCTCGTGCCGAAGAATTCGGGATCGAGCTGAGGATGCCCCGGAGGCTCCGAGCCCAGGGGGTCGATGTGCGCGAGCTGATGGCCGTGGTCACGGTAGGCCTGGGCGAAATACGCCGCCCGCGCCACTACCCGCAGCAGCTCGCGCATGCTCTCCGACTCGGCCCGGGCCTGTTCGGCCAGTTCCCGGGCCGCGCGAAGCTGCTCGGGGTCGGCCTCTCCGGCGGCGGCAACGGGTGCCCCGTTCGCCTCGAGCGCCTCGGGCACCAGCAGACCCGCGGCCTGCGCTGCGCCCGGACCGCGAGAGAAGAAGGCCCGCCACTTGGGCGGGACCGACTCGGGATTGCGCGCGTACGCCTCGTACAGATCCTGCACGTAGGCCGCGTTCAGATCGTCGAAAAGGGTCGTGCTCATCGTCCTGGCCGTCTCTCATCGCGTCTCCGCGGCCGGCCCCCCGGGGCCACCCGGCGGTGAACGCGGTAGAGCGAAAGGTACCCAATTTGGCCGCCCGCGGGAGCCCGAAGAGCCCCGCGCCCCCCGGAGTCTCGACCGGACCCGGGGGTCACGTGAGGGCGGGCGGACACCCGGCCGGTCGGGCCGGTGCTGCGGGCGGTTGTGGGGCCGCTGCGGAGGAGCGTCCTCGCCGCCGTCCGCCTTGACAGGAAGGCGGGTCCGGGGCACACTGTTCCGTAGTGGTTGAGAATGAATCGCATTCCCATCCAGGGCGAACTTCTTGCCGTTCGGCGGCAACGAAGTGCGCGCCGCAGCCCCGCCGTCTCGTGCCGGGCGGCGGGGCCGGTCTTCCGAAATCGGCGCCGGGCCGGGGCTTTCCCGCGGTGCGGCCAGGGGCGGCATGCGGCTTGCATTCGTGAACCACCGGTATCTGCCACCTCGAGCCCCTCGACGGGGGAACGGCAACCGAAGGCCGCCCGCAACCGGGGATGGCCGGCACCTTGAAGGAGCACTACAGATGATGGATCGACGTTCGCTCACCCGCGCGGCCGCCCTCGGGCTGGTCGCCCTTGCCTCGGCGGCGTGCAGTGACTCGTCGGGGCCCGACGGGGCCGCAGAGGCCCGCGTCACCCTTTCGCTCGCCGTGCCGGTGGCCTCCGGCGGTACCGCGCAGGCGGCGCCGGGCCCCGCCGGCGTGTTCTCGCAGACCGACGGCCAGAACACGCTCGAGATCACGCGCGTGGCCATGGTCGTTCGTGAGGTGGAACTCGAACGCATGTTCGAGGGCGACTGCATGAATTCGGGCCCCGGCGACGACGACGGCTGCGAGGAGTTCGAGGTGGGACCGTTCCTGCTCGAGCTTCCGCTGGACGACGGGTTCGAAGCCGTCTTCAGCATCGACGTGCCCGAAGGCACGTACGACGAGGTGGAGTTCGACATCCACAAGCCCAGCGACGACACCGCCGACGATCTGGCCTTCCTGAACCAGCATCCCGACTTCACGGACGTGAGTATCCGCGTCGAGGGCACCTACAACGGGGAGCCGTTCGTCTTCCTGCAGGACACCAACGACGAGCAGGAGCGTGCGCTGCAGCCTCCGCTGGTGGTCGGGCCGGATACGGGACCCGTGAACGTGACGCTCGACATCGACATCAGCACGTGGTTCCGCCGCTCCGACGGCACGCTCATCGATCCGATGACGGCCAACAAGAACGGCGAGAACGAGAACCTGGTCGAGAACAACATCCGCAACTCGATCGACGCGTTCGAAGACGACGACCGCGACGGCGACCGCGACTGACGCGGCGCTGCCTCGACGACAACGGGTCCGGCGGCGGGACGTCCGCTCAGGGTCGGGCCCGGACACCAGGCGGTGGAGGGCGTTGCCCTCCACCGCC
>RFGQ01000522.1 GCA_003695865.1 Gemmatimonadota bacterium
ATCCCGGGGTTGCGGTGCGGCGCTGGGCGGGACCGCGCCCGAACTCAGGAGACGGTGTCTGACGGCGTGCCGCCGAATACGGCGCCGGGGTCGAGCGCACGGATCTGCTCCTCGACCTCGGCCGCCTGGTCGATCAGGCCGCGACGCGTGAGCACCTGGTGCGCCTGGATGAGCTGCTGAACCGCCTCGTCCACGCGTTCGTGCTGCTGGAGCTGCGCGGCCAGCGAGAGGCGGATCTCGTGATCGTCGGGAGCCAGGTCGGCGAATTCGATCAGGGCGCGGAACGCCTCGTCGATCTCTCCGGCCGCCTGCATACGCCCGGCGTATTCGAGGAAGTTCGCACGCGCGTCGGGCAGGAATCCCTGGGCCGCCCGGATCTGCCCCATGCGCAGGAACACCTGGTGGCGGTCCGGTACGTTGCGCAGGACCTTCTTGCAGACCGCGATCGCGTTGTTGGGGAGTTCGGCTTCGACGTACAGGTCGACCGCACGTTCGTAGTGGCGCACGGCCTGCTCGACGCGCCCCAGCCGGGTCGCCAGGTCGCCGGCCCGATTGTACAGGCTGATGTCGGGCGTCTCGTCGCCGCTCAGACGCGAGATCGCCTGCTCGTACAGGTCCAGGGCCTTGTCCCACTGCTCCTTCTGTTCGTGGCGCCGGGCCTGTTCTTTCAGCGCTTCGATGCTCATCCGTCGTCGTCCCGGTGGGGTCCCGCCGGTGAGGGCGGACGCCCTCGCGCGGAGACGTGCTCCGCCAGCCGCCGCGAAAGCAACCGCGACGGGGCCGGATCGAGAAGTTGTAATCTGTCTGCGGTGGCCGTGAGCACAAGGGCGTCCGGGACGAGCCCGATCACCTCGGTATGGGCGATCTCACCGCCCTCGTCCGCCACCGCCTGTTCGATGGCACGGAACACGTCCATCGGAGAGACGTGTTCGGGCGCCTCGAGATTCATCGAGATCTGCACGAGGCCCGTCCCGGGCAGTTCGAACGCAAGCGCGCGCAGAGAGGCGAAGCCGCCTCCGGCCTCCCGCAGCGAGGCCGCGAGCGCCCGGGCCCGCTCCAGCTCGATGCCCCGCAGTGCCACGTTCCAGGCCAGCAGCACGTCCCGGGCTCCCACACAGGTGACGCCCGCCGTGGGGTGCGGAGCCTCCGGCGCGCCCGCGGCGGGCAGGTCCGGCGCGCGGCCCTCCGGAAACCCACCCCGAAGGGCCTCGAAGCCGCCGCGGCGAAGAGAGGCCAGGGTCCTGCCGGGCGGATCGGAGGCCCAGCCGTACAGGTAGACGGGGATCCCCTCGTCGGCCAGACGCACGGCGACCCGCCGCGCCGCGGCCACGGCCTCGTCGCGTGACAGGCCCAGCAGCGGCACGAACGGGAGCACGTCGAGCGCGCCCACCCGCGGGTGCAGGCCCTCGTGGTGGGTCAGATCGAGCGTGTCACGGGCGAAGCATGCGGCGGCGACGGCGGCCTCCTCCACCTCGGGTGGCGTGCCCACGAAGGTGACGACGGAGCGGTGGTGGTGCGGGTCGGCGGACCAGTCGAGGACGTCGGCGCCCGCGGCAGCGATCACGCGCACGACCTCGCGTACCCAGGCGAGATCGCGACCTTCGCTGAAGTTGGGGACGGCTTCCAGGACCGGAACCATATGTTTTCCACGATAAGCCCGCCCCCGCGCCCCCCACA
>RFGQ01000523.1 GCA_003695865.1 Gemmatimonadota bacterium
CGCCGCCTGTCGCCGCCCAGGAAGCCCGAGCGGACGAGCGGACGGCCGCCGCCGCGCGCGTCGACGACGCTCGCACGCCCGGCCCACCCGCAGACCTGTTCGCCGCGCGCGGCACGCTACGCCTGACGCTGCGCACCGACGTGCGCACGCTGCGCCGCGATCGCCGCGGCGACGAGCCCGAGTATCTGCCTGCCGCACTCCTCGTGCACGGGGAGGACGACACGGTGATCGAGGCCATCCCGCTGCGCGTGCGCACGCGCGGCAACTTCCGGCGCACGTCGCCGGCCTGCTGGTTCCCGCCCGTGAGGCTCAACTTCCGCAAGAAAGACGTGCCGGGCACCGCGTTCCACGGACAGGACAAGCTGAAGCTGGTCACCCACTGCCGGGAGCGCGACGAGTTCGAGCAGAACGTGCTCGAAGAGTTCCTCGCCTACCGGTGGTACAACGAGATCACCGACGCCAGCTTCCGGGTGCGGCTCGTGCGCATCACCTACGCCGACACCACCGGCCGCGACGACGACGTCACGCGGTACGGCTTCCTCATCGAGGACGAGGACCGCATGGCGGAGCGGCTCGGCGGCGAGGCTCGTGATCTCGAGAACGTGCATCCCGCGGTCCTCGACGGGCAGGCCGCGGCCACGCTGGACGTCTTCCAGTACCTCATCGGCAACACCGACTGGTCGGCCTATACGGGGCACAACGTCAAGTTCGTGCGCCTCGAAGGACGGCACGTGCCCGTCGGGTACGACTTCGACTTCAGCGGCCTCGTCGAGGCCGACTACGCCAGGCCCGATCCGTCGCTGCGCATCGGGTCGGTGCGGCAGCGCCTGTTCCGGGGGTTCTGCCGGCCTGCCGTCGACTACGAGGCGGTCTTCCGTCGTTTCCTCGATCGCCGGGAGCGCCTCTACGCGCTCGCGCGGGAGCAGGAAGGCTTCGAGGAGCGGAGCGTGCGCAGGGCCGTCGAATACCTCGACGACTTCTTCGAGGTGCTCGACGACCCGGGTAAGACGCGCAAGCGCATCCTGGAGGCGTGCCGGGAGCTCTAGGGCCGGCGGGAGGATGGCCCCCGCGCGGGGCCCGGCAAGCCGACCGGGCCGGCGGCGAGCCGGTGGGACCAGCGCGCGCTCAGCGCTGGACGCCGCTGGGGGCCGGGAGCAGGCCCGCGGCGGCCGGTGAGTGGAGGATACCGGGCTCGAACCGGTGACCTCCTGGTTGCAAACCAGGCGCTCTCCCAACTGAGCTAATCCCCCTGGGAACGGCCCGAAAGCTAGTCGGCCGTCGGCGGGATCGGTAGGTCCAGCAGCGCCTGCGCCCCCGACTCGCGCAGGTAGTCGGCCAGCTCGTCGCGCGAGTGGAGATCGAGCTTCTGAAAGATGTTCGAGAGGTGGGTTCCCACGGTGCGGGGCGAGATGCCCAGTTCGCGCGCGATGGCCTTGTTGGACTTGTGTGCCGCCACGAGGCGGGCGATCTCGAGTTCCCGGTCGGTGAGGGGTAGGCCCTCGCTGCCGCCCAGGGAGGGAGGGCGGGCGCCGAGCTCGCGAAACTGGTCGCGCGTCTTTTTAAGCTCTCCCTCGGCCCCCATGCGCACGAAGATGCGGTGCACGTGCCGCAGCTCGGCGAGCGCGCCTTCGCGGTCGCCGATGTCGGCCAGCCGGCCGGCGAGCTGGCGTCGAAGCCGCACGGCGTCGGGAATCATGGGCACGGCCTCGAGCGCCTCGGCGGCCTGCCGCAGCAGCACGGCGCCGCCCTTCGGATCACCGCGGTGCCACACCTCGAGCGCCTGGAAGCCGAGCGTCCAGGCGTTGCCGAGCCGGTGGCCCAGGCCTTCGGAGTAGCGGCGCATACGCTCACCGATCGCCCGCGCACCGTCCACGTCGTTGAGCCAGAAGTACGCCTCGGCGATGTGGGGCAGCAGCCGGTGCAGCGCCCAGATCACATAGCCGGAGTGCTCGGCGATCGCGAGCCCCCGCTCGCCCACGTCGATGGCCTCGCGGAAGCGCCGCTGGTGCACCAACAGGGCCGCCCGCCCGATGTGGGCCGGCACCACCCGGTGGATGTCGTAGGGCCCCTCGCCCGCGGCGCCCGACAGCTCCCACGCCTCGTCCACGTACGCCTCGCCCCGCTCCGTGTCGCCGCGCCCCAGGTAGATGAGCGCCACCCACACGAGGAGGCGCGGGAGCAGCGCCGTCTGCCCGTGGTCGCGGGCGTCGGCCACGGCCCGCTCGCCCAGGGCGATGCCCCGGTCCCAGTCGCCCGATGCGGCCGCGTGCTCGATCACGACTTCCTGGGTCCACAGGCGCAGCACCGGCGATCGGAGCTCGTCGGCCAGGCGCTCGCACACGGCCACGTGCCGCTCCATGGTGGGGATGTCGCCGAGCAGGCCCTCCATGACGGCGAGCGCCCAGGTGGCCCAGAACTCCACGTTCCGGTCCCCCCCGCGCCGCGCGAGTTCGATGGCCCGGGCTCCGTGCTCGCGCACCCGATCGGCGTGCCCGGTCCACGTGTGCAGGATCATGAGCGCCCGATGGGCCCGGGCCAGCGCACGAGGGTCGGCGATGCGCTCCGCCAACTCCAGCGCCGCGAGCATCTCGGCCTCGGCCTCGTCGCGCCCGAGCGCCTGCAGGCAGATGCCCCGCAGCGTGTGCAGGTGCGCCTCGAGGGCGTCCTGCCCGGCGCCTTCGGCGACCTCGATGCCCCGGGCACAGGCCTCGAGCGCCGCGTCGTAGCGGCCCTCCCAGTACGCGGCCTGGGCGAGGCGCAGGTGGATGCGTGCCTGGCGCGGCGCGTCGCCCCCGCCCTCGGCGTCGGCCAGCGCCCGCGTCCAGTACCTCGCGGCGAGGGGGTAGCGCCCGAGGCGCTGGTACACCCGCGCCAGGGTCTCCTCGAGGCCTGCGCAGACCTCGCCCACGGCGGACCGGTCGGGCATCGCCTCGAGCCGGTCGGCCGCGGCCCTCAGGAACCGGGCCGCCTCGCGGTCCGCACGCCGGGCGGCTGCCTGCCGTCCCGCCGCGCACAGATAGTGGACCACGCGTGGAGCCACCTGTCCGTCGTCGCCGCGCGAGAAGTGATAGGCCAGTTCCTCGAGCCGCTCGTCTTCGGCGCTTCCCTCGGCCTCGAGCACCTCGGCGACCCGCCGGTGGAGCAGCCGGGTGCGAGCCAGCCCCAGCCCCGCGTAAATCGACTCCTGCACGAGCGGGTGGGTGAACTCATAAGCGATCCCGCCCCCCTGCTCCGCCTCGCGCAGGATGCCGGCGACCTCGAGCTCCTCCACCGCCTCGACCAGTTCCAGCTCGTTCAACCCGCTCACGGCCCGCAGCCGCGCGTGGGTGACCCCGCGGCTCATGACGGCCGCGACGGCCGCCACTTCTCCCGCGCGTTCCCCGAGCGCACGAAGGCGCGCCTCGACGCCCTCGCGGATCGACGCCGGAACCTCTGCGTACGACACGTCCCAGCCCATCCACCGGTCGCCCTCGCGGCGCAGGCGTCCGCTCTGCACGAGCGACCCCAGCACCTCGGCCATGAAGAACGGGTTGCCGCGGGTGCGCTCGAAGAGCCATCCGACGAAGTCGCGCACCACGTCGGGCTCGGCCGCAAACGTGGCGGCGACCAGGTCGAGACACTCCTCGCGGCTGAGCGGGCCTACCGGCACTTCGGCCGCCACGGGCAGGTCGAGCAGAAGCCGTTCGACCTCGGC
>RFGQ01000524.1 GCA_003695865.1 Gemmatimonadota bacterium
CTCCCGGGGGGCGGCGCCGCAGGGTCGGGCGGGGGTCGCGGACGCGACTGGGCCGAAGGCGGCCCCGCCGACCGCCACGGCGAGGCGAGTGCCGGGATCGACGCTGCGCAGGCTTCCGGGCACGAAGTGCCGCAACGGGTCTCGGTCGCCGAACTGGCCCGCGCCGCGGCGGCGTTCCTCGAACTGGTGCCCGGCCTGGAAGGCATCGACGCCCGTGCGGCCGAGGACGTCTCGGCGCGACTGCGACGCGTGGCCGACACGCTGCACCGGCCGCTCCCCCTCGCCCAAGCGCTGGGAGAACTCCGGCGCCACCTGACCCTGCGGGTGCGCGCGCGCTGGGACGAGGGCTCGCCGCCCTGGAAGTCGAGCGGGGGCCACGTGCACCTGACCGACCTCGAGCACGGCGGGCTCACGGGCCGCCGGGCGACGTTCGTGGTGGGGCTCGACGCGGGCCGCTTTCCGGGTCACGGGCTTCAGGACCCGCTCCTCGGCGACGGCGACCGGGCGCGGCTGGGAGCCGATCTGCCCACGTCGGCCGAGCGGCCGGCCGAGCGGCGGTTCCACCTGGCCGCGCTCGCCGCGCGGGTGCGCGGTGCGCTCACGCTCAGCTATACGGCCTGGGACGCGGGCGAGGGACGGCAGCTCCAGCCCTCGCCGGCCCTGCTCGATGCGCTGCGCTTCCGCGAGGGCGACCCCCACCTCTCGTACGAAGACCTGCGCGGAGCCCTGGGACGCCCCGTGTCGGCGGTCTCGCAGGCGGCCCCCCTCGACGGCGCCGATGTCTGGATGCAGGCGCTTGCCGCCGGCGGGGCGCAGACCCTGGCGGATGGGCTCGCCGAGGCCCGCGAGGCGTTCGGAGGCCTGAGCCGTGGACTGCGCGCGCTCGAGGCACGTGGCCGGCCCGTCGACTCGGAGTTCGTCGGGCGCGTGGAGCCGGCTCCACCCGGCGAAGATCCGCGTCACGAGGCCGGACCGGTCGTTTCTGCCTCCCGCCTGGAGGCGCTCGGCACCTGCGGGCTGAAGTACCTCATGCGCTACGTGCTGCGCCTGCGCCCCCCGGACGACCCCGAATTCGAGCCCGACCGCTGGCTCGATCCCAGGGCGCGGGGCGGGTTGCTCCACGCCGTGTTCGAGCGGGCGCTGCGCGTCGCGGGCGAACGGGGCCTCGGCTTCGCCGACGACGCCTTCGCGGCGCTGGCCCTCGAGACGCTCGTCGAAGAGGCCCGCGAGGTGGAGCGCGAGATCCCGCCCCCTTCTGCGGGGGTGCGGGCCCGTGAACTGGCCCAA
>RFGQ01000525.1 GCA_003695865.1 Gemmatimonadota bacterium
GTTCGGCGGCGCGCTGCCGGGGCCCGCGGGCGCGCACGCCGAAGCGCTCGATCAGCGCGCGGGCCGCCCGGACCAGGGCCCCCCAGACGAGCCATGGGCCCCGGCGGTAAGGCGGCCGGTCGTACAGCGCCAGGGCGACGTTTTCCGTCAGGTCGAAGCCGCCGATCAGCCCCTGGTGGGCGCGGTCGCCCGGGATGAAGCCGATCCCCTCGGGAAGGCGGGCCTCCCCGGCGTCCGGCGCGGCGCGGCCGGCCAGCAGGGCGGCGAGTGCCTCCTGACCGTTCCCGTCCACACCGGCCACCCCGACGATCTCGCCGCGCCGTATCCGCACGCTCGCCCCCCGGAGCGGCGCGCCGGCGGGCGGGTGCAGATGGGCGTCGACGAGCACGGCCACCTCGGGGCCCGGTGGGCGGGCCGCGGCGCGCCGCGGGTGCGTGACGTCGCGGCCGACCATGGCCCGTGCCAGCGCCGCGGCGTCCACCCGGCCCCGCTCCGCTTCGAGCACGGTGCGGCCGCGGCGCAGCACGGTGAAGCGGTCCGCCACGGCGAGCACCTCGTCGAGCTTGTGCGCGATCAGCACCACGGCGCGGCCTTCGTCGGCCAGCCGGCGGAGCACGGTGAGCAGTTCGCCGGTCTCCTGAGGGGTGAGCACGGCCGTGGGCTCGTCGAGCACGAGCACTCGCGGATCACGGTACAGCAGCTTGAGAATCTCGACCCGCTGTCTCACCCCGACCGGCAGCCCGGCCACCGGCTCGTCGACCGGCACCCGTAGTCCCGTGCGATCCATGAGGTCACCCAGCCGCTGCCGCACCTCGTCGGAGGGCAGGCTCCAGCCGCGCGCCCGGCTACGAACGCCGAGGGCGACGTTCTCGAGCACGGAAAGGGCCGGTACCAGGCGGAAATGCTGATAGACCAGCCCGATGCCCGCCCTCCAGGCGTCCCGGGGCGATCGAGGCTCGAAGGGTTCGCCGTGAACGCGCACCAGGCCCCCGTCCGCCCGCAGCGACCCGCCGAGAATCGACACCAGGGTCGTCTTCCCTGCCCCGTTCTCGCCGACGATTGCGTGCACCTCGCCCGCTCGCACAGCGAGCCGAGCCCCGTCGAGCGCGCGAACGCGGCCGAAGCTCCGACGCAGGTCGACGACCTCGACCACGGGCGCGCTCCCTTCGGAGGGCGGCCGGGAACCGGCCGCAACGGGGGCGGCGCTCATTCCGGACGGGCACACGGCACAGGGGCCGACACCTGTGCGACGACGGGGCTCGGGACCATGGACGGGTTCACCGGACGGTGGAAGCGTGCGTTCGTGGCCGAGGGTGGTGCGTCCGCCGCCCCCCCGCAAGCTCAGCCGCCGGCGCCCTCCACGAACCGCACCCGGGGAATCTCGAGTGAGCCGTCGGCCAGGCCCCGCCGAGCGGCGTCGAGGTGCTGGAGCAGGTCGGGAGGATAAGCGTCGATCTGCTCGGGATTGGGCACGAAGTCGACGACTCCGTTTCCGTACCCCGCGAAGTACGGGGCGCCACCCACGCGGCCGGCACGCCACTCACGCGTGATCTCGACGAACGCCTCGGCGATGCGGATGACGGCGCTGCCCAGGATCACATCGGGCGCCACCGCGTTCTGATCGCGGTTCATGCCGAGCGCCCACACCTCGCGGCCCCGCTCGCGCGCCTCCCGAACCGCCTGGAAAACGCCGAAGCTCGCGGCGTCCGTGTTGTGGATGATCACGTCGGCCCCCTGCTCGATCAGAGCCAGCGCGGCCTCCTTGGCGGCCGCCACATCGTCCCACGAGCCGATCCAGGTCACCGTCGCCGCCACGTCGGGACGCTCCGCCCGGGCGCCGGCCTCGAACGCCAGCCAGGTGCCTTCGGCCGGAGGGATCTTCACGCCGCCCACCATGCCCACCCGCCCGGTGCGCGTGAAGGCGCCCGCCACCATGCCCGCGAGGTAGCTGCCCTCCTCGAGCTGGAAGATGAGCGGCACCACGTTGTCCGAGACCCGGCCACCGGCCGACACCACGATCGTCACGTCGGGAAAGCGCTCGCCGGCCCGGATCGCGGCGTCCTGATACTCGAAGCCGTGCGCGAAGATCAGGTCGTACCCGGCCGAAGCGTACGAAAAGAACGCCTCGTCATACTCGCCGGGCGTGCGCGTCTGCTGGTGGCTGATCTCGGCCCCGAAGGTGTCGCGCAGCGCGAGCAGCCCTTCGTAGGCGCCCGCATACCAGCCTGCGTCGCTCACCGGCCCGGCGGTGAGGAGCGCCACGCGAAGCGGGGCTCCTTCGGAGCGGTCCGCGGTTCCGTGGCCGCCGTCGCCACCGCCGACACATCCGGCAGCGAGCGCGAGCGCCGAGACGGCACCCCAGCCGGCCATGCGGACCCTCATGCGACGCGACATCGAGATGCGACTCCAGGCGGAGGTGTAGCGATGCGGAAGCGGCGGCCCCGGACGCTCGTCCAGGGCCGCCGCCTTGGCAAGACCCGGGCTTGCCCCTAGAAGAACTTGCTCTGGATCATCACCCAGAGCACGGCACCGGTCGCGATGGGCAGAACGTAGCGAACCACGAAGTACCAGATCGGTAGCGTGCGGGCGACGAGCGGTGAGGCCCCCTCGGCCAGCTCCGAAACGGGGTCTTTCATGAACCACCCCACCACGATCGCCGTGAGGAACGCGCCGATCGCCAGGAA
>RFGQ01000526.1 GCA_003695865.1 Gemmatimonadota bacterium
CTTTCGAGCGACGCGCCTGTGCGGGTGCTCGGTCTGCCCGAGGGCGCCGACGCGCTGCGGGTGGTGTGGCCCGGCGGGGGCGAGCGCATCGTCCCGCTCGAGGCGGGCCGGCGAGAGATCGAGGTCGTGTGGACCGAAGGCGACGGAGGCGGGCGATGAGAAACACTCGGAGCGGCGCTCTGCTCCTCGGTGCCGCCCTCGTGGTCGGGGCCGCGACGGGGTGCGGCGGTGATGCGGCGCCCGTGCTGGGGCCCACCGCGTCCACCCGCGCGATGGCCGCCCACCTGCGGGCGCTCGCCGACTCGGTCGACCCCCGCGTCGTGCCCTACGTGAACCGCCGCCGCATCGCGGGTATGCGGACCACGCCGGTGCGCACGCCGGGCGAGCGCATCACCATGCGCGGCATGATCGCGCAGGAGCAGCTCCGCGCCGGGCTGCTGGCCGAGGCCGACTCGTCGCTCGCGGAGCTGCGGCGCATGGCCGGCGTCTATGCGGACCTGGTCGGACCCGAGTTCGACGTGACCGTGCGGGAACTCGAGGCGATCGGCGCGTTCCGGCGGGGCGTGGTGGCCAACTGCCTGCCGCCGGGCACCTCGGCGCGGTGCCGCGTGCCGACGCTGCCCGACGACGTGCCTCCCCCCGAGGCGGACGCCTTCGAAGAGGCGCTGTCGCGCTACCTCGAACTGGCGCGGCTCGAGCCCGACAACCTCAACCACCGCTGGCTGCTCAACGTCACGGCGATGCTCCTGGGCCGTTGGCCCGACGCGGTGCCCGAGGCGCTGCGCCTGCCCGCGGAATCGCCCATGTTCCGCTCGCCGACCGACGTCGGGGTGTTCGTCGACGTCGCGCACGAGGCCGGGGTCGACGTGCTGGGGCTGGCCGGCGGTTCGGTGCTGGACGACCTCGACGGAGACGGAGACCTCGACCTGATGGCCTCGTCCCGGGGCCTGCTCGACCCGCTGCGCCTGCTGCTCAACCGGGGCGACGGCACCTTCGAAGACGCGACGGAGCGGGCCGGCCTTCAGGGGCTCGTGGGCGGACTCAACCTGGTCCAGGCCGATTACGACAACGACGGCGACGTCGATGTGCTCGTGCTGCGGGGCGCGTGGATGCCGCGCGGCTTCCCCAACTCGCTGCTGCGCAACGAGGGCGGCGGCTTCTTCACCGACGCGACCCGTCAGGCGGGGATCTTTTCCGAACACCCGACGCAGACGGCCGTATGGGCCGACTTCGACGGCGACGGGTGGCTCGACCTGGTGATCGGCAACGAGTCCACCCCCGGGGCGGGAAGGCATCCCGTCGAGGTCTATCGCAACCTGGGTGACGGAACGTTCCAGGATGTGGCCGGTGCGGTCGGAATCGCCGCCGACGGCTTCGTGAAGGCCGTGGTGGCGGGTGACTACGACGGCGACGGCCGCCCCGACCTGTACGTGTCGAGGCTGCGCGAACCGAACGTCCTGCTGCGCAACGTACCGGGTACGGAGGGAGCCCCGTGGCGCTTCGTCGACGTCACGGACGAGGCCGGCGTTGCGGGCCCCAACGACAGCTTCCCGGCCTGGTTCTTCGACTTCGACCAGGACGGGCGGGAGGACCTGTTCGTCTCGGGCTATTTCGCGCTGCCCGCAGACCTCGCCGCGGAGGCACTCGGGCGCGCCCACGAGGCGGTCGTCCCCGCGCTCTATCGCAACCGCGGCGACGGTACCTTCGAAGACGTCGCCGCCCGGGCGGGCCTGGACCGCGTGCTCTATACCATGGGCTCGAACTTCGGCGACCTCGACAACGACGGTTGGCTCGACGTCTACGCGGGCACCGGAGACCCCGACCCACGCACGATCATGCCGTCGCGCATGTTCCGGAACGTCCACGGCACGTTCGAAGAGGTCACGGCTTCGGGGGGCTTCGGTTTCCTTCACAAGGGCCACGGGGTGTCGTTCGGCGACGTGGACGACGACGGAGACCAGGACCTGTACGTGGTGCTCGGGGGCGCCTACGAGGGCGACGTGGCCCGCAACGTGTTGCTGGTGAATCCGGGGCACGGAGGGCACTGGCTGCGGCTGCACCTCGAGGGCCGCCGGGCGAATCGGGCGGGTGTAGGGGCGCGCATCCGTGTCGATGTCGAAGAGGGGGGGCGGGTTCGGTCGATCCATCGCGTGCTGGGGAGCGGCGGCAGCTTCGGGGCCAGCCCGCTGAGGGTCGAAGTCGGCCTGGGGCGGGCCGAGCGCGTGGTTCGGGTCGAGGTGCGCTGGCCGGGGAGCGGCACGCTCGACGTGATCGAGGGCGTCGCGGTCGACGCAGCCTACCGGATCGTCGAGGGATCCGGCCGCGCGACGCCGCTCCCCCTCCATCCCGTGGACCTGGGTCGGTCCGTGGATCCGGGGGAGCGATGAGGCTCGATCTACACGTGCACTCCACGGCGTCCGACGGCGCGTGCTCGCCCGCGGAAGTCGTGCGCCTGGCGCTCGCGGGCCGTCTCGATGTGATTGCGCTCACCGACCACGACACCCTGGCGGGACTGGCCGAGGCGCGGCGCGAGGCTCGCGGACACGCCATCGAGGTCGTTGCCGCCGTCGAACTCAGCAGCCACTGGGACGAGCAGGACGTGCACATCCTCGGCTACTTCGTCGACCCCGCGGCGCCGGCGTTGCGGGACCACGTGGCGCGCGCGGCCACGCGTCGCACGGAGCGTATGCGTGAAATGGTGGACCGTCTGCGCGACCAGGACCTCGAGGTGCGCTTCGAGGACGTGCTGGACATCGCGGGCGAGGGCGACACCACGCTCGGGCGCCCCCACCTGGCCCGCGCGCTCGTCCAGGGCGGGCACGTCGGGTCGGTGGGCGAGGCCTTCGACCGTTACCTGGGGGACGGCCTGCCGGCTCACGTACCCGTGCGGCTGGGCGGCCCCGCCGAGGCGGTCGAGACGGTGCTGGCCGCGGGGGGCGTCGCGGTGTGGGCCCACCCCCCACTCCGTCTGCTCGACCCCCTGCTTCCCTCGCTCGTGTCGGCGGGACTGCGGGGGCTCGAACTCCACCGACCGAGGACGCGCCCGGAGGTCTTCGAGCGCATCGAAGCGGCCGCCCGCCGCCACGGACTCCTGGTCAGCGGAGGCTCGGACTGGCACGGACCCGACCAGGGGGAGCTCGGCGATTTCTACGTGACCGAGCGTGACGTCGAAGCGCTGCTGGAGGCCGGGGGGTTGTGAGACGAGGGCATCGCCGCATCGGGCGCCCGCCTCCCTGATGACGGATCGGACCGCAGCTCCGCCCGTCGCTCGGAGGCGGAGGGTCAGTCTGGCAGCCGGCCGGGGTAGTCGCTGGGCACGTGGCGGCAATAGGTCGACCCCCGGAAACACCACTGCCGATGGATCATCCACTCGGTCCCCCGCCGGCGAAACTCGAACCCGTAGCGGGTGGACCAGCGGCCTTCCCCGAGCACGGTGACCGAAAGGCGGGCCCTGTCGGTCGCCGCGAAACGGGGCGCGGTCACGAAGAACGTGACCACGGGCTGCTCCTGCTCCAGGTCGACCTCGCCGAAGTCCCCCTCGTGCCTGCAGCTCGAGAGGGGAAGCAGGGGAAGGTCGTCAGGAACCTCGAGTGCCCGCAGGAACGCGCCCTGGGGGTCCAGGTCTCGGTCTCGCGGAACCTCGAGCACCCAGCGGGGCGAGACGAACACACCCAGTCGCGCGACGCCGACGCAGCGGGCCCAAGGCGTGGGCGCACCCTCGGCCGGAACGTGGTTGGCCAGCACGTAGTTGAGCGCCATGGCCTGAATCCAGCGCTCGTCGCTGATCTGCGGAGGGCGAACGAAGGGATTCCCACGGCCCGCCGAGCAGCCCGCCAGCATCAGGACCAGGGCCATGGAAACCCAGGGCCCCGGCTTCGACGGCCGGGCTCGCAGCGTCATGTTTCGGCACCTCGCGGGTGGGAAGTCGGGGGCGGGCGGAGCGCCGCCTCGGCGGTGGCCGGACCGCACGCCGGGCCAGACTAGAGGCCGTTTCACGGCGCCGTCAAGCCGGGCCGGAAGGGCGTTGGAGGCCGCGTTCCTGGGGCCTCGCGGGCGGCTCGGACCCCGCGTTGACGAGCACCCCTCGGAGTTCTACCTTTACTTGCTCCGCCACGACCGCGTTCGAGGTCGTCCGGCGGAGCTTCGGCGCTCCGAGCGCCGGCTTTTTGACAGATCGTCGTGATTCGCTTTGCGGGCGTGGGCGTTTGAGTCCACGTGGTGCGGGGCGGGTCAACGATATGCGGGTGAGGGCGTGTGACC
>RFGQ01000527.1 GCA_003695865.1 Gemmatimonadota bacterium
ATGCCGGCCGCCTCGCGCTCCTCGGGCGTGAGCGGCTGGTGCGACGTGTAGCGGGGCTGCGACACGAGCGTCTCGACGCCGCCCAGGCTGGGCGCGAGGAGCGCGAGGCCGAGCGCGTCGCACATGCGGTCGGCGGCCGCTCCGCCGCCCGCGAGGACGATCGAGACCACGCCGCCGAAGCCGTCCAGGAGCTCGCGCGCCAGGGCGTGGTCGGGGTGGCTCTCCAGCCCGGGGTAAAGCACCCGCGCCACCTCGGGCCTGCCCTCGAAGAAGCGCGCGAGCTCCAGCGCGTTGTGGTTCTGCTGGGCCACGCGCTGGGCGAGCGTGCGCAGGCCGCGGTCGAGCAGCCAGGCGGCGTGGGGATCGGGGGCGGGGCCGTAGAGCTTCATCATGGCGCGCACGCGCTCGATCAGCTCGGCCGAGCCCGACACGACCCCCGCGATGATGTCGCTGTGGCCGCCCAGGTACTTGGTGGCGCTGTGGATCTCCGCGTCGACCCCGTACTCGGCCATGCGGGCGTTGACCGGCGAGGCGAACGTGGCGTCCATGGCCAGCACGGCGCCGCGCCGCCGGGCGGCCGCGGCCGCGGGCCGCGGGTCGAACACGCGCAGCGTCGGGTTGGTGGGCACCTCGATGAGCAGCAGGCGCGTCTCGGCGCGGGCCGCGGCCTCCCAGGCGTCCGGCTCGTCGGGGTCCACGAAGGTGACGCTCACGCCGCGGCGCGGCAGCTCGCGCGTGAGGAAGGCGTGCGTGGCGCCGTACAGGTAGCGCGAAGCGACCACGTGGTCGCCCGCCTCGCAGACGGCCAGCACGGTCATCGCGGTCGCCGCCATGCCCGAGCCCAGCATGAGCGAGGCCTCGGTGCCCTCGAGCGCGGCCACCTTTTCGGCGACCATCGCCTGGTTGGGGTTGTTGCCGTAGCGGCTGTAGACGAGCTGCGAGGCGGGCTCACCGCGCCCGCCGAAGAAGGTCGCGCTCTGCACGATGGGCGGCACCACGGGCGCGCCGGGCTCGGGAGGCGCGGCGCCGGCGTGGACGGCGAGCGTGGCGGGCCGCAGGCGGCGGCCGTCGGGCGCGCCGCTCATCGCGCGACTCCGCGCCTCGCCCCTCCACGGGGCATCGGATCAGCGTTCATGTTCGGTCTCCTC
>RFGQ01000054.1 GCA_003695865.1 Gemmatimonadota bacterium
CCGGGGAGACCTCCGAGGACGTCACCGAGCCCGAGGCCTCGAGCAACGGACGGCAGGCCGCCGAGCCGGCCGAGGCGGAGAGCGCACCCGTCTCCTGACGCGGCCCACGCGCGGCCGGGCCCCGGGGCCCGACAGGGAGCGGTTCCCGTGCGCGGGGACCGCTTCCGCCGTTTTCAGGGGCCCTGAAAACGCTGTTCAGTGGCCCGCGATCCGTTAGTTTCCGGGCGGGAGCCCGGCGCGCCCGCGACGGCGGCGCCGACACCCCGACCGACAGCCTCGACTCCAACGGTTCGACCGATCATCCGATGAAGGTTGCCGAGATCCGCCAGCGGTTCCTGGACTACTTCGCCGCCCGTGGCCACGCCGTGCGGCCGAGCTCGTCGCTCGTGCCCGCCGACGACCCCACGCTGCTGTTCACCAATGCGGGGATGGTCCAGTTCAAGAAAGTGTTCCTGGGCCTCGAAAAGGTGCCGTTCACGCGCGCCGTGACCTCGCAGAAGTGCGTGCGCGCAGGCGGGAAGCACAACGACCTGGAGGAGGTGGGTCGGACGGCCCGTCATCAGACGTTCTTCGAGATGCTCGGAAACTTCTCGTTCGGCGACTACTTCAAGCGCGAGGCCATCGGGTTCGCCTGGGAGTTCCTCACCGAAGAGTTGGGCATGGACCCCGACCGCCTCTACGTGACGATCCACCACAGCGACGACGAGGCGCACGCGCTGTGGCAGGAGGTCGCCGGCGTGCCCGCCGAGCGCATCTTCCGGCTCGGCGACAAGGACAACTTCTGGCAGATGGCCGACACGGGGCCCTGCGGGCCCTGTTCGGAGATCCACTTCGACCGCCGCCCCGAAGCGGAGCGGGGTCGGGTGCCCTCTCAGGAGGCTTTCGAGGAGGCCACCGAACGCGGGGACTTCCTGGAGTTCTGGAACCTCGTGTTCATGCAGTTCGACCGTGACGAGGAGGGGACCCTGCACCCTCTGCCGGCGCCGTCGATCGACACCGGGGCGGGCCTCGAGCGGCTGGGCGCGCTGCTGCAGGGCGTGGACTCGAACTACGACACCGACATCTTCCTGCCGCTGCTCGAGGCGGTCGCGGAGACCGTGGGCCGGCCCTATCCGCGCGACGGCGAGGAGGGCGTGAGCTACCGCGTGCTGGCCGATCACGCGCGGGCGGTGGGCTTCCTGCTGGCCGACGGCGTGTTCCCCTCCAACGAGGGGCGCGGCTACGTGCTACGGCGCATCCTGCGGCGCGCGGTCCGGCATGCGTGGCTGCTCGGGCGCAGGGAGCCCACCCTGGTCCACGTGGTCGATGCGGTCATCGAGACCATGGGCGATGTCTACCCCGAGCTGGTCGAGCGCCGCGAGCACATCCTCTCGACCACCCGGGGCGAGGAAGAGCGTTTTCTGGCGACCATCGAGGGCGGCATGAGCCGCTTCGACGAGCTCGCGCCGCCCCGCGGGGACGATGCCGAGGCGCCCGCGGTGATCCCCGGCGACGAAGCCTTCCGCCTGTACGACACGTTCGGGTTCCCGCTGGACCTGACCCAGCTCATGGCACGCGAGCGGGGCTACACGGTCGACGAAGAGGGCTTCGAGCGGGCGCTCGAGGAACAGCGGCGGCGGAGCCGCGCCGACCGCGCACGGGCGCAGGCGTCGTTCGAAGGAGACGAGAGCCTCGAGGGCTGGACCGTGCTCGACGAGGAGGGCGTGGCGGAGTTCGTGGGCTACGACGACCTCGAGGTGGAAACCGAGGTGCTGGCCTATCACGTGGGCGACGGCCGCGCCGGCCTGCTGCTGCGCCGCACGCCCTTCTACCGGGAGAGCGGCGGCCAGGTCTCGGACCGGGGCGTGGTCGAGGGTCCCGGGTTCACGGTGCGGGTGGACGAGGTGCGGGCGACGCCCAGGGGGAACGCCGTCTTCGGTACGCTCGCGGGCGACCCGCCACGTGGGGGCGAAGGACTCGCAGTCCATGCCCGGGTGGACGCCGACGCGCGCCGCGCGACGCAGCGCAACCACACGGCGACGCATCTGCTGCACGCGGCGCTGCGCGAGATCCTGGGCCAGCACGTGGTGCAGCGGGGCTCGTTGGTCGCGCCCGACCGGCTGCGCTTCGACTTCGCGCACACGGCGCCCCTCACCGACGAGGAGCGTGAGGCCATCGAGGCGCGCGTGAACGAAGGCGTATGGGCCGACCACCCTGTGGTCGTCGAGCATCATGCGTACGACGAGGCCGTCGCCATGGGTGCGATGGCGCTCTTCGGCGAGAAGTACGGCGACGTGGTGCGCGTCGTGCAGGTGCCCGGCGTGAGCATCGAGCTGTGCGGAGGCACGCACGTGCGCCATACGGGCGACATCGGGGTGTTCCACATCACGTCCGAAAGCGGGGTGGCGGCCGGGGTGAGGCGCATCGAGGCGCTCACGGGTGAAGGCGCGTACCGCCACTTCCGCGAGCGCGAGGCGCGCCTGCGCGAGCTGGCCGCTCTGCTGGGCGCTCAGCAGCCGGACGCCGCGCTCACGCGCGCTCGCCAGCTGCTGGAGGAGAAGCGTGAGGTCGAAGCGCTGCTCGAAGACCTGCGTGCCTCGGGCGGCGCGGGGGAGACGGTGGTCGCCGAGGCGGAGCTGTCGCTCAACGGGACGGCGGCCGTCTACCGGGGGGTGCGGCTGCGCGCCCGCGACGCCGACGACGCGCGCAGCTGGGGTGACCGCTTCCTCAAGGATGTGGGGAGCGGTGCGGCGGTGGTCGCCGCAGATCTGCCCGGCGACAAGCACGCACTGTTCGCGTTCGTGACCGACGACCTGATCGGCCGCGGCGTGCGCGCCTCGAGCCACGCGTGCAGCTCGCTCACGCCCCGTCCGCCCCGGCCAGTTCGGCCACCACGCGGGCGCCGTCCTGCAGCGCCGCCTCGATGCCCGACGGATCCTGCACGCCCGCCTGGGCCATGTGCGGGCGGCCGCCTCCCCGGCCGCCCACGTGCTCGGCCACCGCACGCACCAGAG
>RFGQ01000528.1 GCA_003695865.1 Gemmatimonadota bacterium
CCGCTCTGGATCATGTTGATGATCAGCGTGAAGCCCTGCTCTTCGCCGATCTCGTCGATGATGGCCGAGACCTGCTGCGTGATCTGCCCCGTGAGCTGGTTCTGCCGCTGCTGGATCTCCGACTGGATGTCTTCCTGCAGGCGCTGCACCTGGAGCGTCTTGTCTTCGAACTGGCGCTGCAGCCGGAGCGCTTCGGCGCTGCCGGGCTGGGCGGTGCTGGCCTGCTGCCGCAGCGTGTTCAACTGGGCCTGCTGGGCCTGAAGCTCCTGCAGCCGCTGATTGCTGAGCTGGTTGAGCTGCGCGAAGGCCTGCTGCCCCGCCTTCGACTCCTGCAGGATGCGATCGGCGTTGAAGACTCCGATCTTGACCTGGGCCGGCGCCGCGCCGGCCTGGGCGGCCAGCGGCGCCGCCGCGGCCAGGGCGAGTGTGAGCACTCCGAAAGTGCGGGCGGCGTACATCCCCACAACGCGACGCATCGAATCTTCCTCCGACATCATGCAAAAAAAGTCCCGCCACGGGGCCGAGCGGGGGCGTGGCCGCCTCCGTCGGTGGGCCGGGCCGGGCACACACGACTCGTGTATAGCTGCACAACATAGCCCGGAGTTCCGCCCGGTTCCAGCCGACGGCGAGCCGGGCGCGCCGCTGCCCCGCACGACAGCGGCGCTCCGGGGACCTCAGAACTTCTTGTCGCCGCCCAGCAGACCGCCCAGCAGGTCGGCTCCCAGGCCCGCGGCACCCTTGGTTTCACCCCGCGTGCGGAATTGAGCGCGCGCCGCGGCCACGATGCGGTCGGCCAGACGCGAGAACGGCAGGCTCTGCAGGTAGACCGTGCCGGGGCCCGTGACGGTTGCCAGGAAGAGTCCCTCGCCGCCGAACAGCGCGTTCTTGAAGCCGCCGGTAAACTGGATGTCGTAGGTCACGCCGGTCGAGAAGCCCACGATGCAGCCGGTGTCGACGCGCAGCGACTCCCCGGGCATGAGGCGCTTCTCGATCAGCACGCCGCCGGCATGTACGAAGGCCATTCCGTCGCCCGTGAGGCGCTGCAGGATGAAACCCTCACCCCCGAACAGGCCGACGCCGAGCTTGCGCGTGAAGGCGACCTCGATCTCCACGCCCTGCGCCGCGCACAGGAACGAGTCCTTCTGGCAGATGAACTCTCCGTCGAAGGCGCGCAGGTCGAGGGGCACGACCTTGCCGGGGTAAGGGGCGCCGAACGCGACCACACCCTTGCCTGAGCCTTCGTAGGTGAAGTTGGTGATGAAGAACGACTCCCCGGTGAGCATGCGCTTGAATCCCTTGAAGACGCCACCGCCCGTCGACGTCTGCATGTGGATGCCCGGGCCCATGTAAGTCATGGCTCCGGCTTCGGCGCGCACGCCCTCGCCCGGGTCCAGACCGATCTCCACGAGCTGCATGTCGTCGCCGAGGATCTCGTAGTCGATGATGTCTGCCACGATCGCTTCTCCGGTCCTGGGGATCGCCGCGCGCCCCCATGGCGACGGCGACGTTGTAGATTACGTTCGTCCGGTCCACGGCTTCAAACCGGCACGCCGCGAGTTTGCTGCCGCCGCCGCTCGGGACGCCCCCCGGCCGTCCACCGATCCGGCCGGCACTACGATCGTCTCAGCGAGGAATCCCCGATGGCCCGCGTCCTCTTCGTCTGCATCGAGAACTCGAATCGAAGCCAGATGGCCGAGGCCTTCGCCCGCATGCTCGGCGAGGACGTGCTCGAGCCCTACAGCGCGGGATCGCGTCCGTCAGGAGCCGTCAATCCGCGCGCGGTCACGGCGATGGCCGAACTGGGCTACGACCTCTCCCAGCACCGCTCGAAGGGGCTCGACGAGGTCCCCGACGGGCCCTACGACTACGTGGTGACGATGGGATGCGGCGACGCTTGCCCCTGGATCGAGGCCGACGTGCGAGAAGACTGGGCGCTGCCCGATCCACGCTCGATGCCGCCCGAAGAGTTCAACCGGGTGCGTGACGAGATCGAGCTGCGCGTACGACGGCTGATCGAGCGGGTGCGCGCCCGGGAGGCGACCGACGCGGCGGACGGAGGCTGAGGCTCAGACCGAGCCCGGCCAGTCCTCGGCCAGATCCGCCACCTGCGCAGCGGGCCCCTCGGCCTCACCGACCGCCACCGTCGAGCCGGGCTCCACTTCGCGGCGCACGTAGGCGAGCGCCAGCGGCCCGTAGCGGGGTGACTCGGCGGTCGAGGTGACGCGGCCCACCTCGCGTCCGCCGTGGTGCAGCGTCGTTCCGGCGCGCGGCGTGGGGCCGTCGCCCAGACGGAGCCCCCGCAGGTGCCGGTTCACGTGCCCGCGGTCGCGGATGCGCACGATCACCTCCTGACCGGTGTAGCACCCCTTCGTGTGGTCGACCGCGCGCTCGACGATGCCGGCCTCGTAGGGGAGCGTGTCGGCGCCCATGTCGAAGCCGAAGGCCGGCCGGCCGGCCTCGACGCGCAGCGTGTGCCACACTCCCCGGCCCGCGGGCCGTACGCCGGCCTCGAGCAGCCGTTCCCAGAGTCCCGCCAGGTGCGTACGCGGGCCCACCACGTCGTACCCGCCGGGCGATACGTCCTCCGTGCGGATCACCCGCACCCACTCCACCCAAACGCCCCGGCCCTCGGGCAGTTCGGCGAGGCGGTCCGCGAGCGCGTCGGGCGCCGGCGGGTCCCCGGCCGGCCCGGCCAGGTCGAGCGTCGCTCCGAGGCGCTCCGCCGCGGCGGGCCCGACCACCGTGATCATTCCCAGGTCGCCCGCGTCGCCCACGGTGGCGAAGCGGGGCGGCATGACCCGGGCCAGGTGCTCCCGCAGCGCTTGCGCTCCCTCGGCCGGCACGTCGAGCAGCAGCGTCTCCGCACCGTCCACGTCGTCTCGCCACAGCCGCAGGTCGCTCACCAGACGGCCTTTGGGCGTAAGCGCGGCCGAGTAGGGGGCGTCGAAGAGCACGAGCCCTCCGGGGGTCCGCTCGGGTGGGGCGGGTGTGCGTCCAGAAAGCACGCCCTTGAGCATGTCGGACGGCGCCCGGCCGCTCACGCGCAGCGGCACACGCTCGCAGCGGTCGAACACAGCCGCCTCGTTCGCCGCGGCCCCGTACTCCCCACCGGGGTCGCCGTAGTGTCGGGGCATACCCTCACCCGTGAACGTCGTCGCCGACGCCACGCCCCCCGGATCGTCCCGGCCGGTGCGGCCTCCCTCCGCCAGGCTCATGGCTCGTCCTCCTCCATGGGCTCCTCCCCCGCCTCGAGCCGCTCCACGAACCGGCGGATACGGCGTGCATCGGCTGCGCCGGGGGCCATCTCGAGGTACGCACGCAGTTGCTCGGCGGCCTCCGCGCCCCGACCCAGCCGGGCCAGCAGCATGCCGCGGTCGCGGATCTCGCCCACCTGATCGGGTTGGACGAGCAGCAGCCGCTCCACCGCCGCCAGCGCGCGCGCGTGATCCTCGACGTTCACGTACAGGTTCTTCAGGTTCAGCAGGAGCCGCAGGATGATCTCGCGCTTGCTCGCCGAACGCAGGAACGACGGCTGCATGCGCACGACTCCTCCGTACACCCCGTTCAGAATCTCCTGCGCTTCGTCTTCGAAGCGTACCCGGCCCCCCGCGAAGGGATCGACCAGCAGCCGCTGTGCGTCGCCCCGGTAGCGCACGAGAAAGTGTCCGGGAAAGTTCACGCCCTCGAGCGGCAGACCCAGGCGCCATCCCACTTCGAGCACCACGATCGAGAGTGTTATGGGGATCCCCAGCCCTCGGTCGAGCACGTCGTTGAGGAACGAGTTCCGGGGGTCGTAGTACGCCTCGACGTTGCCGCGCAGCCCGTGGCGGCCGTGTACGGTGGTGAGCACCTCCTGGAGCACCACGGGTCCCGCCGTCTCTTCGCCCAGTCGGTCGCGTGCCTCCTCGGCAAGCTGGTCGAGCCGCAGCAGGTAGCGGTCGACGGGAAGCTGAGGATACTCCTCGCAGGCGACCAACAGCGCGGCCCGGGCGAGGTTCAGATCACGGTCGTCGCGGGCGAGCTCGCCGGCCAGAGCGGACCGTGCGGAAGGCGCCGGCACGCTCATACGCGCCCCCCCGTGCGCCCGGCACGGCTGGCCCCTAGGTTGTGGCACGTCGACGACATGTGGGTCCTCCCGGGGGTTCCCGACCGACGGTCGCCGTGACCCGCGGACGAGCACCGATCCAACGATGGCGAGTTCCCCGCCGTCCTGCCAGCGAGGCCGTATGCGTACCCTGCCCGTCCTCTTCGTTTCCGTCCTGTCCGCCGGGCTCGCCGCGGGCTGCGCGCCTTCCGACGAAGCCCCGGCCTCCGCCGAGGCCGCCGCGGTCCAGGCCCCGGCCTTCTCGTTCGACGACCCCGACGTACAGCGCATCTACACGCGCATGATGCAGGTCATGGCGCCCGACGACGGCTGGGCCCGCACCCGCTACGTCCAGTTCGATTGGATCGTGAACCGGCCCGGCGCCCCCATCCGCCGTTCCCATCGCTACGACGTGTGGGGCGGCCGCTACAGGGTGGAGTTCGACCTGCGGGACGGAAGCCGCTTCGTGGCCGTCTCGAGTTTCGCCGACCCGTCGGCAGGCCGGGCCTGGATCGACGGCGAAGAGGTGACCGACCCCGAGCGCCTGGCCGAACTGCTCGACATGGCCAACGGGGCTTTCATCAACGACTCCTACTGGATCCTCATGCCCTACAAGTGGGCGGACCCCGGCGTGCACACCCGCTACCTGGGCGAGGTGACGCACGAAGACGGCCGTACGTTCGAAGCGGTCGAGTTGACGTTCGATTCCGTCGGCCGCACACCGCAGAACAAGTACCACGCGTTCGTGAACCCCGAAACCGGCCTCATGGAGCGCTGGTACCACTTCCGCAACGCCGACGACCCCGAACCCAGCGTGCGCACCGACTGGAGCGACTGGCAGCGGTTCGGACCGATCATGCTCTCCACAGACCGGCCGTGGGAGGGGCAGAGCCGCATCTACTTCGAGAACGTGCGCGCCGACACCGTGCTCGACGAAGCGCTGTTCGCCGGACCGGAGGCGGAGGGCGCGGGCGGGGCCTGACCCCGGACCACCTCGGCGCGGCAAGCGACCGCGCCTCGGGAGCTCGACCCGACCCGGCCGCACCCCGGAACCCGCCGGGAGCGCCGCGCACTCTCTCTCGACGAGCAAGCGTTCACCCCCACACCGGAGGGATCCATGACGGACACGCCCCGGGATCAGCGGCCTCGCATCCGCCTGACCCAGCTGTCCCACGGCGCCGGGTGAGCGTGTAAACTCGGCATGGCCGAGCTGACGCAGGTTCTGCGTCACCTGCTTCCGGTCGACGATCCGAACGCCCTGGTGGACGCCTCCACCCGGGACGACGCCGCGGTGTACGCGCTCGACGCCGAGCGGGCGTTGGTGGTGACGCTCGACTTCTTCACGCCGGTCGTGGACGACCCCTACGACTTCGGGCGCATCGCCGCGGCCAACGCGCTCTCCGACGTGTACGCCATGGGCGCGCGTCCCCTGTTCGTGCTCAACCTGCTCGGCTTCCCCCGCGCGCTCCTCGACGAAGGCCTTGCCGAAGAGATCCTGCGGGGGGGCGCCGAGGCCGCGGCGGCGGCCGGCGTGCCCGTGCTCGGCGGGCACTCGGTCGACGACCCCGAACCCAAGTACGGCATGGTCGCCGTGGGGGAGGTGCGCCGGGACGCCATGGTGACGAACCGGGGGGCGCGGCCCGGAGACGCGCTCGTGCTCACGAAGCCGCTCGGCAGCGGGGTGGTGGCGACCGCCCTGAAGGCCGGCGCGGCGCCCGAGGCCGTCGTGCGGGAAGCGGTCGAGGTGATGGCCACGCTCAACCGGGGCGCAGCCGCCGCCATGTGCGAGGTGGGCGTGCACGCCGCGACCGACGTGACCGGCTACGGGCTGCTCGGGCATCTGCGCAACCTGCTGCGCGCCTCGGAGGTGGCCGCCGAGCTGGACGCCGCCGCCCTGCCGCTGCTGCCCGGCGTGCGCCCGCTGGTCGACGCCGGGCACGTGCCCGGCGGCACGCGCCGCAACCTGGCCGACCTCGAGGCCGACACGGACTTCGGCGCGGTGGACGAGGCGGTGCGCATCCTGGCCGTCGACGCCCAGACGAGCGGGGGCCTCCTCGTGGCGGTGCCCGAGGAGCGCCTCGATGCGCTCCTCGCGCGC